>JAKSKE010000035.1 GCA_024401895.1 Bacteroidales bacterium | reverse complement strand
TTTCCCTGAAATAAAACGCTTATTTTCAAAAAGTGCCGTTCTGCGGCCACGGGGACGGGATTGGTTCTCCCGGTTCTGCGACAGAATGCTGAAAAAAGTTGCGCAATACGCAAGTGACTCGCGTCCGCGCAAGGGAGGTGGAGGCTGCGGCGCAAGCAAAAAAGGAGCTGTTACTATGTATTTTTGGCATATTCGAATAATCTTGTTAAATTTGCAGACTTATCCGTCATTACGGCTATTTGTTTTTATAACACATATTTCAATAACCACAACAAAAAATCTTATGCAGAAAACAAAAACATTGTGCGGCAGACTGCGTGTTGCGCAGCTCTGCCTTGTTGCGTTGATAGCATTTATGGGGGGGTCATCTCTCGTTGCTAACGCACAGACAATCAATGTCAAGGGTACTGTGGTTTCAACAACCGACGGCCAGCCCTTGATTGGTGCATCTGTAGTAGAGAAAGGTACCACCAACGGTACCACCGTGGGAGTTGACGGAACTTTCCAACTGAACGTAAAACAAGGCGCTCAGCTGGAGATTTCTGCTGTAGGTTACACAACTACAACTGTAGCCGCAGCTCCTCAGCTCACCCTCTCTATCGCAGAGGATGCTTTGTTCCTCGATGACGTTGTCGTTATCGGTTACGGTACTCAGAAGAAGAAACTCGTTACCGGCGCAACTGTTCAGGTTAAGGGCGAAG
The DNA here is from genome assembly GCA_024401895.1 of Bacteroidales bacterium. GTDB lineage: Bacteria > Bacteroidota > Bacteroidia > Bacteroidales > UBA932 > Cryptobacteroides. The sequence continues at coordinate 14,010 of JAKSKE010000035.1, read as the reverse complement.
ACATTGCTAAGCTCAACACCACCAACATTCTCGGGGCTCTTCAGTCACAGTCTCCCGGTGTGAACATCACCCAGACTTCTGGCTTCCTCGACGGAGGTTTCAAGGTTAACATCCGTGGTCTCGGTACCACCGGTGACTCTTCTCCTCTGTACGTTATCGACGGTGTTGCAAACGGAAGCATCAGCTCTCTCAACCCTAACGACATTGAGTCTATCGACGTTCTCAAGGATGCTGCTTCTGCAGCTATCTACGGTGCCCGTGCTGCCAATGGCGTTATTCTCGTTACCACAAAGAAGGGTAAGGAAGGACAGCACTATGTAACCTACGACGGCTACTACGGAGTACAGAACATCTACAAGATTCCTACACTTCTGAACGCTCAGGAGTTTATGGATATCCAGGATCTTGCCCGCGCTTACGCTGGTCTCGGCCCCAACGACTGGAAGGCTAACATTGGCGAAAGACTTTACAAGAAAGTACAGGACGGATGGACAGGAACCAACTGGGTTAAGGAGCTTATGAATCCCAACGCTCCCACACAGAGCCACTCTGTTACCGCTGCCGGCGGAACCGAGCGTAACACCTACTCATTCGGTTTCTCTTACACCAATCAGAAAGCAACTTTCGCTGTTCCTTCTCAGATTCCCGAAATGAGCCGCTACAACTTCCGTATAAACAACGACTATGTTGTTTTCAAGAAGGGCGACCTGAACATCCTCACCATCGGTGAAACCCTCAACTACCGCTACTCAAAGAGCAAGGGAACTTTCTCTACCGGCGGCATCTATTGGAACGCTCTTCACGATGCGCTTTCGAAGAGCCCCCTTATGCCTGCTTACAACGAGGACGGTTCTTACTATCTCTATGCAGATCAGGTTAAGGACGGATACAACTGGGATGTCCAGAACAACAACGACGTCAACCCTATCGCATACCTCGATTACTGTGCAAACCAGACCGAGAGCAACAGCCACTATCTGCAGGCAAGCGCTTACGTAGATTTACAGCCTATCAAGAAACTCCACATCAGAAGCCAGTTCGGTTACCTTATGGGAGCAAGCGCAGGTCATTCCTACACTCCTACATACCTCCTCGGTCGTATGTCTGAGAAGACAGAGGATCACGTTTCCCAGTCGGCTTCTTCTTACAACCGCTGGACCTGGGACAACACGGCATCTTACTCATTCGAGGTTAACGAGCACGCCGTTGACGTTCTTGCAGGTGCTTCCCTCGAGAAGTGGGGCAATGGTTCTTCACTTTCTGCAGGTATGTACAATTCAGACTTCACAGATCTGGAGCACGCTTATCTGAACAACGTTTCGGTTGAGCCCAGTTCTACCTCAAGCATTTCCGGTTCTCCCAATTCACAGGGCGCCATTGCATCCTTCTTTGCAAGAGCAAACTGGAACTGGAAAGAGAAGTATATGGCTTCGGCTACAGTACGTGCCGACGGTTCATCCAACTTCGCCCGCGGACACCGCTGGGGAATCTTCCCTTCTGTATCTGCAGGTTGGGTAATGAGCAACGAGCCCTGGATGGAAGGCGCAAGAGGAACAGTTGATTTCCTGAAGCTCCGCGCTTCCTGGGGCCAGAACGGTAACTGCAACGTTAACAGCTACGAATACCTCAAGATGATCTCTATGGGTAACGGCGCCGGTCAGGGCTACAACTTCGGTGACATTGTTTCCGGACAGGCTATCGGTGCATACTCATCCAAACTTACCAATGAGAACCTCTCTTGGGAACGCTCTGAGCAGCTCGACCTCGGTATCGACGCCCGCTTCTTCGGCAGCAGACTCGCCGTTGAATTCGACTGGTACAACAAGGTTACAAAGGACTGGCTCGTTACAGCTCCCGTACTCTATTCTTACGGTACAGGCGCAGCCGCCATCAACGGTGGTGACGTAAAGAACACCGGTGTTGAACTTGGAATCAAGTGGAACGACACAAAGGGTGACTTCACATACGGAATCGGCGTTAACGGCGCTTACAACAAGAATATGATTACCAAGATTGCCAACGCAGACGGTATCATTCACGGTGAGGGCAAAGTTCCCTGGAACAGTGCAGACGAAATCTTCCGCGCCGAGGTTGGTATGCCTATCGGTTACTTCTACGGATACAAGACCGCAGGTGTATTCCAGTCACAGGCCGACATCGACAGCTACACTGGAGCCAAGCTCAACGGAGCCAACACTATCCCCGGAGACCTCAAGTTCGTAGATACCAACAATGACGGCAAGATCGATGCAAATGACCGTACCATAATAGGTGATCCTCATCCCGACTTCACAATGGGTCTGAGCATCAACCTCGCCTGGAAGGGCATCGACCTCTCTATCACCGGTTTCGGTGCATTCGGACAGCAGATCTTCAAGTCATATCGTGACTACACTACCGGTAACTTCAGCAACTTTACAACAGAAGTTTACCAGACCTGGATGGGTGCCGGCACCAGCAACAGAATGCCTGCTCTTACCAGTTCTTCAAGTACCAACTGGAGCACAATCTCCGACATCTATATCGAGAACGGCGATTACTTCAAGTTCCAGAACATTACTCTGGGTGTTGACATTGCCAAGTTCATCAAGAACTTCCCTCTGCAGACTCTCAGACTCTACGTTACCGGACAGAACCTCTTCACAATCACCAAGTACTCCGGAATGGATCCCGAGATTGGTTACGGTGGAGATACAGGTTGGGCACAGGGTGTAGATCTTGGTTTCTATCCCAGTTCTCGCAATATCCTCTTTGGTATCAATCTTAAATTCTAAAAGGAGGACACGAATATGAAAAAAATACTTTCTATAATTCTTGCAGTTGCAGCAATGTTCTCTCTCGTTTCTTGCGAGAAGTTCCTTGACACTACACTTTTGACTGCAAAGACATCCGAGAACTTCCCTACCAATGAGGCAGAACTCGGTCAGATGGTAACATCTATTTATGCTTATATGCTCTGTGAGTCCCCCGAGGGTGCATCTCCCCAGTATATAGCTCAGCTTGCAGGTGATGAGTGCCTCGGCGGAAACGTTCCGGGCAACAACAACATTGCACACAGCCTTCTCCAGGTTAAGCAGAATACCAACAACTTCCTTAATCTTTGGAGCCGCAACTATGTGATGATCAACAGATGTAACTTCGTTATGGAGATCATCGACAAGCTCGCTAAGGAGAAGAACAAGAACTTCTCGGAGGCTATTCTCAACCGTTACCTTGGCGAAGCTCACTTTATGAGGGCTTATGCATACTGGTCACTTGCATCTATCTTCGGAGGAGTTCCCCTTCGTACCGACAACGAGGTTGTAAACAAACCCCGCGCTACCATTGACGAGACCTACGAGCTCATAGCAAATGACCTTAAGGACGCTATCACTCTTCTTCCTCCGGTAATCTACACTTACGGTTCCACCGAAACCGGCCATGCCACAAAGGCTGCCGCAGAGGCTCTTCAGGCACGTGTATTCCTGTTCTATACAGGACGTTACGGCAAAGAGACCCTTCCTAACGGAACCACAAAGGATCAGGTTATCAAAGACCTCGAGAACTGTATCAACAACTCTGGCCACAAGCTTGTAAGCGACCAGCGTAACCTTTGGTCATACACCAATGAGGTTTCTGAAAGCAACGAGTCTGGTTACAGATACAAATACGTTACCGAGAACGGTCTGAAGTGGGAAGGAAACAGTTGTATCGAGACCATCTTCGCCGAAAAGCACCAGATGTCTCAGGGCTTCGGAAACACCTGGGTAGGAAATGAACTTTCATTCTTCTTCTCTCCCGCACAGGCAAAGGCCGACTATATGAGGCACTACCCGTTCGCTTGGGGTTGGGGCCAGGGTCCCGTTTCTCCGGTATTCTATCAGGAATGGAAGGAATGGTCTGACAAACAGACCTATCTTAAACCTGAAGAAGTTAAGGAAGATCCTCGTCTCTCCGGTTCTATCTGGGGATACAATGCCTACGATGCAGACGATGCAAGCAAGCTTATGCTCGAAAGGAAGTTCAACGACCTTGAGCCCGACTATCAGGTAGCAGCCATCTACTTCCAGCAGACCGGCTACTTCCAGAAGAAGTGCATCACAGTAGGTGCATACGACGAAACCATCGGCAATTCGGATCCCAACAAGAATTTCATCTGCGGTTTCACAAGGGTTCAGTACCCCGGAGTTACCACTTCAAACAACCCCGGCCACATTGCTGCAGTTGACGTAATCCTCATCCGTTACGCTGACGCTCTGCTTATGCATTCCGAGCTTACCGGAACTGCAGACGGACTTAACAAGGTTCGCGCAAGAAGCGGCCTTGCTCCCGTAGGATACACTCTCCAGGCTCTTAAGGATGAACGCCGCTATGAGCTCGCATTCGAGTTCGTACGCTGGTTCGACCTTCTGCGCTGGTCTGGTCCCGAGCTTACCGAGGCTGGTCTGGCTCTTAACAAGCAGACCGGATTTGAGATGCTCAACGAGAGCAAGCTCACCGTTCAGCCTCATTACGATTTCGCTTCCCGTCTTAAGGTTACCCAGGGTTACTGGCCTATTCCTCAGACCGAGATCGATATCGCAGGCAAGGACGAGAACGGCAACGACGTTCTTCAGCAGAATCCCGGTTGGGGTCCTGAAGGATTATTCACAGATTGGGCAAGCATTAAATAGTTTACGATTATGAAAAAGAATACATTAGTAATTGCAGCTTTTGCAGCTCTTCTGGGAGCATTTGCCTGTACACCTATCGAAGACCAGATGTTGCGTGACAAATACATTACCAACGCAGGTCCCATACTCACCAGCGAACAGCTCAATGCTCACCTCAAGGTTGAGCAGAAAGGCGAGACCAACGACGTTATTACCGTTACCAACGACGATCCTTCAATTGGCGGCGTATGGCATTTCACAACTGCAACAGGTGAGGATATCCTCAGAACCGACAGCGGTACCTACACATATTCAGCCAACGGAAACTTCAAGGTTTATATGGTTGCTCCCGCAGGACAGGGCAAACTCGTTAAGTCTAAGGAATTCGAGGTAAAGGTTTCCGACGTTTACGATCCTTGGGTAGGTTTGCTCACCGGTGCAAAGGATAAGTTCGACAAGTCTGCCACCAAAGTTTGGGGCTTCCGCTCAAGCGACGGAGCCGACGGTACAGACCTCAACGGAGACCCCAACGGTACCATTCTTGGTATGTCGGCTTACGGTTTCTGGAAATGGTATCCTTATTCACAGACCAGCGGTCAGGCTTGGTGGGGTGTCGTAACATTCGGCCAGGCAGGAGACCAGACTATGAAGTTCTACTACACCGATGCAGTTCTCGAGACCTTCAATGCAGCCGGAAACAAGACCAATACCGGTAACTTCGCAGTCGGACACACTCCCGTTGACAATGCTCCTATCCAGACAGCAAAGGGTGTATCACAGATGGGTACATTCAGCGCTACTGTTCCTGTAATCGGTTCAGAGTACGACGACTACGGTGCAGCTACCACCTATTTGCTCATCTATTTGGATGACACATATATGTGTATTGCCCACTATCCCGATATGTCGGCTTGTTCTGCCGGTCTGGACTGGAACGATGCAGTTTGGATTTGCAACTACAAGGCTAAATAATTTAACCACTTACGAAAAGGTGGGAGGCAACTCCCACCTTTTTTTAACTTAAAATTATGAAGAGATTTCTGTCAATATTCCTGCTAGCACTCGCTGCCGCGTCCTGTTCTATGTTCGACCAGGGCAAATACCTGACAATCAATGGAACCATCGACCCCTCATTCGACGGTTTCAATATGTATTTCCGGCCTCAGCCGTTCCCGACAGGAGATATCGTAGACTCCTGCAAAATCAAAAACGGCAAGTTCTCGTTCAAGATACTGGCCGACACTCTGAGTGTCGGAGACGTTGTGCTGAGCTTCAGCTCTATGCAGAGGGTTGAATCGATACTTGTAGCGGTTGAACCGGGAACCCTTACTATGGAGATTGGCAAGGACAGCCGGGCCTGGGGAACGCCTTTGAATGACACTCTGGCCGTTTGGAAAAGTTTTATAGAGAACAACTTACAGAGTAAACGCAACGAAGAGCTCATTGTTGCCCGGAACACTTTTAACAGAAGAACCGCAGACCTTATAAAGAGACAGCCCAATGCACTTGGCGGATATCTGTTCTTCCTGTTCAGCCCTCAGTTCCCCGGCGATCTGGTTACAGAACTGGATTCTCTGAAGATATACCAATATATGCCCGATGTCACAAAGCGCAGGATCAAATACAAGAAATAGCATAATCGCTCTGCTGTTCTTTGCATCGGCCTGGTGCTGTCTCTTCTTTGTATGCCCTTTTCATCTCATTTACAAAGAACAGCTTACCCTTTTTCTTTGCGACAAAGCATACCTTACTTCCCTGCTTGCAAAACCCGCATTCGCCGCGGTCATTGCGGGCGACTTTCTTACACAATTCTTTTTATACAGGTTCGCGGCTGCCACAATTACAGTTCTCGTATCGGTTGCGGTATGGGATGCAGTGCGCCGCCTGTGGAGGCGTGACGGACTGCACAATGCAGCCTTGTGCGCCCTTGTTCCCGCAGCCGCGTGCATTGCGCTGAGCTGCCATACCGAGTACCCTGTTTCTATGACCGTTGGAGCGGCGATAGCCGCGTGGATGGCCTACGGGTGTTCAATAATTGGAAATAAAGCGCTGCGTACGGTTGTATCCGTTGCCGCCGCGTTAATCATATACCCTGTGGCGGGAGCCCATTCATTGCTGTTTGTAGTTCTCACTGCCCTGCACGAGAGGAAACGCATATTCGCGTCTGTTGGCATTCTCATTTATGGAACAGCCATAATTCTCATTCTGGGAGATGCCTACAACCTGCTGTGGCAGGATGCTCTATCTTATCCTCTAATAAGGGGCTATTCTTACAAGCACTCCCTGCTTTGCCTTATTGTTGAGCTTGCCGCAGCCGGTGCTTTTGCTCTGGGTTTCATTCGCAGAAACGCAGTTCCTGCCGCCTGCACCGCAGTTTTGCTGGCAGCCGGAATAATATATGCCCAGTTCAACGCCAAAGAGGAATACGACCTTAAGGTATCGACCCTTGCCTATTACGGCAAATGGAACGAAGTTGAGTCTATGGGCAAGGAAAACAGATTCAAGTCGCAGACAGCCGCGTACTATTATAATCTGGCTATGGCCAGGCAGGGCCGTCTGCCCAATGAACTGTTGAATGTTTATCAGCCTCTTTTTTACGGTCTCTTCCTGCCTGTGACTATGACAGAAACCTATTCCAAGGTTCTCGCAGGGGCCGATGCGCTCATTGAATGCGGCGATTACGGCCAGGCCCAGCATTCCGCTATGCTGGGAATGACGTTTATGCCCAACCAGAGGTCTTCGCGCGCAGTGCGCCGCCTTGCCGAGATTGCCGTCTATAACGGCGATACCCTGGCCGCCGGGCGATACCTCGGGATGCTGGGCAAGACCCTTATGCACAGGAGCTGGGCAAAACAGACAAAGGCCCTGGTTGAAGACGGCACGGCAGTTCCGCTGAACAGCTGCCGCGATACCGTCTATTTTGTAAATGACTACAGGACCTCGCTGAAAAATATTCTGGACAGCGGCAACGCCCCCAGGGCCACGCTCGACTACCTGCTATGCTACGACCTGCTCATTAAGAATCTGGTTCTTTTTATGCAGGACTACGACCGGTATTATTTGCCCGAAAATAGAAACATTATTCCTCCACGCATCTACCAGGAAGCCCTGGAGATGATGGAAGCCGGACCCGAATACAACGTGACCCGCGAAGTCAAGGACGACAACCAGCTGTTCCTGAGCGGAGAGGAATACAAATTCCCAAAATCGTACTGGTACTACTTCAAATTTGCTCAACCCGGAAATGAAAACTAGACTGTCCATAATACTTGTCTGTCTCTGGGTTCTTGTGTCCTGCAACCCGGAAGGAGAAATTGTGCAGTCTGCCTCGGCTCCGCGCATATTTCCCGATTATACCGGAATCACGGTTCCCGTGAACATTGCACCGCTTAATTTCAAACTCGAAGGAGCATCGGCTATTGTACTGGATATTAAGGGAGAAGGCAGTTACCGTTTTCGTTCGTCCGGGAAAACAGTCTGTTTCCCGATCCGCCGTTGGAAGGCGATGCTTGAAGCGGAAAAAGGAAACACACTCGGTCTTTGCATCCGGGCTAAAGTTAACGGCCAATGGATTGCGTATCCTGCATTCAACTGGGAGATCAGCCCTGAAAAAATAGACAGTTACATTAGCTACCGACTCATAGAACCGGCATACGAGGTATGGAACGTGCTGAGTATCAACGAAAGAAACGTTGAGACCTTCGACGAGCGCATTCTTGCGGCAAATTCCCTTACCGGGCGAAGCTGTATAAACTGCCACACGTCCAACAGGGCTCCCATACCGACCACCTTCCTGCACGCGCGCAGTGCCGGAGGAGCTACGCTGTACCAGCGTGACGGCAAGATTCGCAAGGTCAATACTGCGACCGACAGCACAGCCGGGGCGGCCGTTTACGGTGAAATTTCACAGGACGGAAGGTGGGGTATTTTCACTACCGCCGACATTCGCAACGGCCTGCATTCGGCAGCGCTCGAGCGCTTCGAGGTATTCGACGGCAGTTCCGACCTCATTCTGGTGGACTTCGAGAACAACACAGTTTCTGACTCGCCGCTGGTGAAAGGTCCTGAATTTCAGGAGACCTTCCCCTGCTGGTCGGCCGACAACCGCACGGTGTATTTCTGCCGGGCCGAGGCACTCAAGCAGCCCGAGCAGACCAAGCAGATGCACTACGACATATATTCGATGAGCTTCGACCCGCAGACCGGCAAGCTCGGCGGCGAACTGGTGAAGGTTTTCGACGCCGCGGCCCGGGGCAAATCGGTGAGCCATCTGAAATGCTCGCCCGACGGCCGCAAGCTGCTGTTCTGCGCATCGGACTACGGCACCTTCCCCATTTGGCATACCGAAACCGACCTTTGGATGCTGGACCTTCGTACGGGCGAGGTTGACCCGATGGAGGAGACTAACGGAGCTTTTGCCGACTCGTACCACTGCTGGAGCACGAACGGCCGCTGGATATGTTTTGCAAGCAAGCGGGATGACCGCGTTTACGGACGGCCCTATTTCGCTTTCGTACGCGAAGACGGCACTACCACCAAGGCGTTCGTACTGCCTCAGCGGAACCCCGACTTCTACCTCACTACGTTCAAGTCGTTCAACATTCCCGAACTCTACGACACCCCCGAGCCCTACGATGCCCGGGATATGAGAAAATTCTATTTCGGAACCGAAACCGAGCAAATGACCTACAGCAAATGACACGACGGATATTCCATATTGCCAACGCGGCTCTTGCCATTGCATTCTGGCTGTTCTACGGCCTGAAATGCGACGGCACTATGCACGGCATCGAGGGCGACTCGCTGTTTCTCTTCACGGGACAGTTCGCCTGTGAAATGCTGGGCCGCGACGGAGGGCTGTCCAATTGGTTGGGAGCATTTCTCACTCAGTTCTATTACTACCCTCTCCTGGGCTCGGCCCTTATGGGCCTGCTGCTGGCGCTGCTGGCAGAGGGAGTTGCGAGATTCTGTAAATCGGATCTGACGCTGCCTCTGGCACTGCTGCCGTCGATGGCCTGCGCGATTCTGCTGCTCGACCCCAAGTGGACTCCGGCACTGCCGGTGGCGCTTTGCCTGTGCGTATGGATGGCCTATGCAGTAAGCAGAATCAAAGTGCTGTGGATTAAGGTGGTATGTGCTTTTGCCGCCGCGCTTTTCGCCTGGTTCAAAATTATCGACTGCCAGTTCTACACCTACGCCGTTGCTCCGGTTAAGACATATTATATAGTTTTTGCAGCCACCTCTCTGATTTGTGCAGTATCGGCCGTTATTCCCCAGAAAAAGATGAAATGGATTCCCTCCATTGCAACGGTATTGCTTGCAGCGGTGTTTGTAATGGCAGCCCCGCGCAAGGTAGATAAACTTCAGGAAGAAATTGCCGACTACAGCTATATGGTGAGAATGCGCGACTGGGACGGAATACTTGTCAGGGCCAAGGGCGGCAGGCTCTCTTCTCCCCTGTCGGCAAACGCTGTGAATCTGGCCCTTGCAATGAAGGGACGGCTGGGCGAAGATATGTTCAATTATTACCAGAACGGTATCAGAAGCCTAATCAACTTTGAAGAGCGCAAAATTTCTTCAGAGATTCTGTACCTTCTGGGATTCGTGAACGAAGCCAGGCACCTGGCATTCGAGGATATGGCCGGAAATCCCTCCAGAGACCGAGGCGTTTATCATCTGACCCGCCTCATTAACTTCAATGCCGTGGACTCTCTGCGGCTTCCCATTGCACAAAGATACCTGAATACCCTACATAAAACTTTGTTTTACAGGCACTTCGAGCCGGAGCAACTGGTTTGCCCGCAAATGGAGCCCAGCGACGATTTTTTCTTCAACTTCGGGGATTTCTGCCAAATGCTGGGGTTCCTGTACAACCAGAGGCCGCAGAATGAAAGGGTAAGGGACTATTTCGCCGCATCTCTGCTGCTGGAAAAGCGCACTTCGGTGTTCTCGTCTTTCTTTGGAGAAAGCGACTACTGCCCGAAGTCGTGGAAGGAAGCGCTGCAAATAACAAAATCGCTGAACGGCGAAGGAACCGCTCCCGAACTTCAGGAGTATGTTGACAAATACAACGCCTGTCACGGCAGTGCCGGCGGAATGGGCAGATTTTCAAGAACTTACTGGTATTATTTCAATTTCCGATGAAAAGACAACTGTTAGGCATACTGCTCTCTATGGCGATTTTCGCCTGTACGCCGGCTTCGGTTACAAAGACCGGAACTGCACCTGAGCTCGTACCGGACATTGCCGGAGTAACGGTACCCCGCAATATCGCACCCCTGAATTTCGGAGTAACGGGGGCGGAGCGGGTGAAAGTTGAAATCACCGGCGGGGAAAGCCGCATCAGGGTAAGCGGCAGTTTCGCCGACATTCCGGTACGCCAATGGCACAGGCTGCTCTCGCAGGCCGACGAACTCGAATTCAGGGTATGCGCCCGCAAGGATGGGAAATGGTTCGGCTACGAGCCCTTCCGCATAAAAGTTTGCGACGACGAAATGGACCCTTATGTGCTTTACCGCCGAATCGACCCCGGTTATGAGCTGTACGCCCGGATGGGCATCTATCTGCGCGAGCTGGGTTCTTTTAAGGAAAAGGTGGTGTTCGACAATTCCGAGGTTTCTCCCGGATGTATGAACTGCCATTCGGTAGCCCGGTGCAATGCCGAAAGCTTCCAACTTCACCTGAGAGGCAACAAGGGAGGCACTTACCTTCGAGGCGGAGGCCTGCCGGACAGGGTGGTGGATATGAAGAACAGCCGCACGCTGGGAACGGTTTACCCGTACTGGCATCCGTCCGGAAACTATATCGCCTACTCTACCAACGACATACGGCAGAGCTTCCACAACGTGCCCGAAAAGGTACTCGAAGTTTATGATCTTGCCTCGGACATAGTGATTTACGACGTTCGCAAGGACGAAATTACGGTTCTTCCCCAACTGGCCGACAGCACAATGCTGGAGACCTTTCCCGCTTTTTCGGCCGACGGAAACACGCTGTACTACTGCTGTGCCGACAGGGCCGACAATTTCGCCGACGTGCGTTACAGCCTTATGGCCGTTGATTTCAACCCCGCCGACTGCACGCTTTGCGGTGAGCCGCGGGTAATCTGGCAGGCCCCCGGCAAAAGCGTAAGTTTCCCCCGCCCGTCGTACGACGGCCGATGGCTGATGTTCACCGTCAGCGACTTCGGGAACTTCAGCATCTGGCATCCGGAGGCCGACCTATGGATGATGGACCTTCGCGACGGCAGTGCCCGTCCGCTCGAAGAGCTGAACAGCGCCGACACCGAAAGCTACCACAGCTGGAGTTCGAATTCGAAGTGGATTGTGTTCAGTTCCAGGCGGATAGACGGACGGTTCACCAGACCGTACATAGCACATATAGGGGAAGACGGCCATTTTGACAAACCGTTTATGCTGCCGTTCCGCAGCCCCGACGACGAGGCGCTTATGCTGCAGTCCTATAATATTCCGGAATTCTGTTCCGGCCCGGTGAGCATAGAAAAAGACCTGATATATAACACTGAAAGAAAGCCGATAACTGTACGATGAAAAAGATTTTTCTGTTCTGCGCCGCCGCATTGCTGGCCTTCGTTTCCTGCAGCAAGGATAATTACACTCCCGGTCCGGGTGGCTCTGGCTCGACGGGCAAAGACGATGAACCGAAAGAAGAAACCGTGGAAAAAGTCGACGGGCGCTGCGTAATCGCCTACTGCACCTACTACGGCTCGTTGCTGCCCGATGCATCGGTGCTGACTCAGATTAACTACAGCTTTGCCGAACTTTATTACAGGAACGGGAAGTACGACCACTTTGAACTTAAGGGAAAGTGGGACAAATACAGCAATGGAGAAACCAGGTTCAAGAAAATAGTAGACCTGAAAAAGACCCATCCCGGCCTGAAGATATGCCTTTCTTTCTCGCACGGGGTGTCCAATTACGACAACGCTCAGGCCGGAGGATTCTCGGCTATGTCGGCCGACCCCGAGACCCGCAGGAAATTCGCGGAGGATTGCCTTGCGTTCTGCAAGAAATGGGGCATCGACGGCATAGACATAGACTGGGAGTTCCCTACCATTTCCTGGAGCGGAGCGGCCTGCGACAAAGAACACGACACACAGAATTATACATTGTTGATGAAACAGCTGCGCGAGACTCTGGGTGACTCCTATATTCTGTCCTATGCCGGATACACCGGCAGCCCCGAAGCGCCTTACGGAATGAAATACATTGACATAAAGGCTGTTGATCCCTATGTTGACTTTGTGAACATTATGACCTACGACATTGCGTCGGGAGCCGCCGGACAGCACCAGAGCGCGCTGTACAAATCTTCTATGTCCAGCTACTGGGATATAGAAAGGTCGGTGGACGAATATCTTAAAGTGGGCATAAAGCCCGAAAAACTGCTCATAGGAATCCCCTTCTATGCCCGTCACGACTGGGACAACAACGGCGAGGACAAGGGCGTAGTGGATTTCAGGGATTTCGACAAGGAATACACCGCGGCCAAGGGATTCAAGACCGACAACTGGGATGACGTTGCCAAAGTGCCCTATGTAACCCGCAACGGAAAGATGTGGGCGGGGTACGACAACCCCAGGAGCATAGCCGTCAAGGGCGACTGGATAAGGGAAAAAGGGCTGCGCGGAATGATGTACTGGGACTACGACGGAGATGATGCTGCAGGAACCCTCAGAAAAGCCGTTTGGGCGGCGGTAATGACGAAATAATTTAGTAAATTTGCAGACTACATAATAACATAGCACTATGGCAGTAATAGGAATAGATTTAGGAGGAACGAAGGTTGCTGCGGCCATATTTCACGCCGACGGCAAAATGCTTCTCAAGGAGTCCCATCTGCTTGCCGGAGCAACCGGCGCGGCAGTGGCGGACCTGATTGTGGAGACGGTGAAATCGCTGATAAGCCAGAAACCCGACGTTCACGTAGATGCAGTGGGAGTTTGTGTCCCGGGCATCGCTTATTCGCAGAAGGAGACCGTCTGGTGTCCGAACATTCCGGGATGGGAAGACTTCCCGTTGAAGAAGCACATCAAGGACGGCCTTGGAATTGAGGATATTAAGGTTTGTGTAGAGAGTGACCGCACCTGCTACATTCTTGGAGAGACCTGGAAGGGCAACGCCAAGGGTTGCAAGGATGCCATCTACCTTGCGGTAGGCACCGGAATAGGCGCGGGAATCCTGCTGGACGGACACATTATCCACGGCGCCAGCGACATTACCGGAGCCACCGGCTGGATGGCACTGGAAGCGCCCTATAAAGAAGAATTCATTCCGGTGGGATGCTGGGAATACTACGCATCGGGCAACGGAATAGGAACAAACGCAAAGAAATTGTACAACGACGAGAGCAAGAGCAG
>JAKSKE010000034.1 GCA_024401895.1 Bacteroidales bacterium | reverse complement strand
CTACAAATATAGCATATTTTTGAGTAAATTTGTAAGATTATAAAAATGTAATTTTTATGAGGATAAAAATAGTTCTGGTGTTCCTGGCCGCGGCCGTGCTTTCCGGTTCTGTGATGCACGCCGGACAGGATTCCAAATCCTTCCGGGAGGCTGTGTCCCTGTACGAGAGCGGAATGTACGATAAAGCCAGGGATTGCTTCGAGTCAATGGGAAAATCAATGCTGTACGAAGGGTATGCCACTCTTTGTGCCGGAAAGTTGAATACCCCCGACTATCCCGTTCTTTTGGAGGCCTACCTCAAGGAATATCCGGCTTCCTCGTTTGCGGCGTGGCTGCATTATCAGTACGCCCTCAATCTGTTCGATGCCCGGGATTATGAGAACGCTTCCCGGCAGTTCGCTCTGGTTCGGCAGAATCACTTGGGCGAAAGCGAACAGAGCCAGTATGTGTTCAAGTGCGGTTTCAGCCATTTTGCGCTGGGACGGTATCCGCAGGCAAAGAAGCGGTTCCTGGAACTCGAAAATCACCCCGTGAACCAGTACTCTTCTCCGGGTCGCTTTGCAATGGGCTTTATGAATTACACCGAGAGCAATTTCGGCGAAGCCCTGGAATGGTTCTCCAAGTGTGTGAACGACCCCAGGTTCTCGGAACTTGCTAATTTCTATATAGTTGACTGCCGCTTTATGCTTAAAGACTATGCGTATGTGGTGGACAAAGGCGTGGGCCTGTTCGATAAAATGCCGGCCGAACGCAAGGAGCATCTTTCCAGAATAATCTCTGAATCCTATCTGGTTCTCGGAGACAATGACAAGGCCCGCGAATACTACGACAGGGGAGCTGCAGTAACCGACGGAATGAAGGATTCCGACTATTTCTATGCCGGTTCCGTTATGTATGCGGTGAGCGATTATGCCGGAGCTGTAGAGAATTTCACAAAAATCAAGAATCACAGTGACTCGCTGTGGCAGATAGCTTCCTACCAGCTGGGCAATTCTTATATTCAGCTGCGCAACAAGGTGGCGGCCCTGGATGCCTTCAAGGATGCCGCGCTGCTTTCTTTCGACAGCAACATTCAGGAAGACGCATCTTTCAACCACGCCAAACTGGCTTTCGACCTCAATAACGACGGAGCATATTTCGAGGAATACCTTAAGAAGTATTCCACATCCCGGAAGGGGGAGCAGATCTATGGATATATGGCAATCGCACGTCTTGCAAACAGAGACTATGCCGGAGCCATCGAAGCCTATGACAAAATTGCTAATCCCGATTCCGAGCAGGACCGGAACTACCTCAAAGCCAACTATCTGCGCGCAAACCAGCTGGTCAGCGCCGGAGCTTACAGCGATGCCGTTCCCTACCTTAATTCCGCTACCCTGGGGTTGAGCCCCAACAATCCTTTCTGCCAGCTGTCCCGTTTCTGGATTGGCGAATGCCAGTACCGGCTCGGCAATTACAAGGACGCCTTCTCGACTTTCAACAGCCTGTACAATCTTTCGGCCCTGGACGGTAAGCCCGAAGGCGATATGATACCTTATAACATTGCCTACGCGGCTTTCAAGTCGGGTAACTATGAGACTGCCGCCCGGTGGTTCGACCGCAGCCTGCCGTATCTGTCAGCGGTGCTCCAGAAGGATGCACGCTACCGCAGGGGAGACTGCGATATGGCCCGCAAGGATTACAAGGCCGCAGTGGAGTCATATCAGAAGGCAATGGAACAGAATACATCATCGGCCGACATATATCCATACTATCAGACAGCTCTGGCCTACGGACTTCTGGGGAAGAGGGACAAGAAGGTAGAGACTCTCTCGAAGGTGGTGGACTTTCCCTCCGATGCTCCGCTTTTTGCCGATGCAATGTATGAATTGGGCCGTACATATCTGGACATTTCCAAGAACGACAAGGCTATCGGAGTTTTCTCTGCCCTGAAAGAGAAGGCCCCTTCGCGCACCGACGCCGCCAGGGCTCTTCTGGGAATGGGAATGGCCTACGCGAATATGAAGAAGACCGACAGCGCCCTGTCCTGCTATGAGAAAGTGGTTGACGAATTCCCGGGAAGCGAATATTCCCAGGATGCGCTGCTGGCAATAGAGTCGGTTTATTCCGGAAAGGGAACGCCCGAAAAATACGTGGAATATCTGGAAGCCCACGGCCTTGCCTCCGGCAAAACTCCCGAAGAAAGGGAAATGCTGTATTTCAACGCCGGAGAACAGAATTTCCTCTCTGGAAATTACGAGCAGGCAAAGGCTTCTTTCCAGAAGTATATCTCTTCTTTCCCCACCGGGCAGTTCATTGCCAGAGCCTGGTACTTTATGGGTGAAAGCTGCCGCAGTCTGGGAGACAAGCTGGCCGCCTGTGACAATTTCAAGATGGCGAGCCAGCTCGCCGAAGAAGGAACATACCTTGAAATGAGTCTTCTCGGCTATGCGAAGGTCAATCTCGAACTCGAGCGTTTCGAGGAGTCCTACAAGGCTTTCAGCAGTCTTAAAGAGAAAGCTTCCTTCAAAGAGCGCCGAACCGAGGCTCTCAACGGTATGATGCAGAGCGCATATCGCGCAAGAATGTACAACGAGGCCATAGCGGCCGCCGAACAGCTTGACGGCAACGATACCGAGACCGCATATATACTTGCAAAGTCTCTGTTGAGCGTCAGCCGCCGCTCCGAGGCTATGACCGTTTTCGGAAAACTGGCATCGGAGGCGCCTGCTACCCCCAGAGGAGCTGAAGCCAACGTCATACTCATTCAGGACTGCTTCGACAGGGGCGATTTCGAGAAGGTGGACGATATGGTCTATGAATTCTCTCCCAAGGCCGGAGACCAGAATTATTATCTTGCCAAGGCTTTCCTTATTCTGGGAGACTCCTTTGTGGAACTGGGCAACCTCGACCAGGCTGTCGCAACTTATGAAAGTGTAAGGAGCGGATATTCTTCCGACGACCCTTCCGATGACATTCTAACCCTTGCCGCCGAAAGGCTGACCAAAGCCAACTCTTTGAAAAATCAGTTATGAAACGAATAATAATATCTCTGATATCTGTCTTGTGCGGCATTGGTGTCAATGCCCAGAGCCTGAATTCGACCGTGGACGTTTCCAACGATTTCCTTACTTCGTTCGACTCCAACTCCAAGTCCGACATTAGTATGTGCGTTCCCGATTCCCTGTTGCAGTTCAACAAGGATTTCGACTATGCGGTGTTTGACAATCCGTTCAAGGGCTCTTATGAATTCTCTCCCTATTCCGTGCAGTTGAAGCCCGAAGCGGGAGATTACGGGGTGCGCAGGTTCTATCTGCGGGCAGGTGCCGGATGGCAGATGCACCCGGTGCTCGATGCCGTATTTTCCCCTGAAATAAAGAAAAATAAGGCTCTCAAGCTGAGCATATACCAGAAGGGAGGCGGCTTTTTCGGCAGATATTACGATTCAAATGGGAACCGACTTGAAGACAATCACATCAACCTTCAGGAACGCTTTGGCGCAAATCTGCATATAGATAAGGAATCATTGAAAGTCAGGCTCAATGCCGCATACGACGGAATCTATGCCGGAGAGGTGTCGAAACCGAGGATGATGCACGGGGCCGACGTGAAATTTGACCTTGAGACTTTCAAGAGCAAGTACTTTGCATACAAGCTCGACTTCGCCTACAAGTTCGCCACGCTGGAGAAGGAGAATCGGAATTTTGCCAATCTTGGGATGTCTTTTGTGCCCAAGACAGAGAAGGCCTTCCTTTTCCCCATAGATTTGAAAGTGCAATATGCAACCGGCTCCTATCTGGCCTGCGCCGCACCTCACGTGAGATTTATGTTAGGTACGATAGACATTACTGCGGGAGCCAGGTTCACGCTGTGGAGCCCCAGGGACAAAGCGTCATACTTCCGTATAAACCCTGACGTGCACGCAAACTTGAACATAGCCAAGGCCGTTACCATTCATTTGGACGTGGAGGGCGGACAGAATCTCATAAGCGCTAACGACGTGCTCCACCACAACCCCTACTTGATGAGTGGAGCAAACACCTATTCCGACGAAACAATCCGTTTCAACGGTGGAGTGAAGGCCCGCATAGGCGGTTTCTTCGAGTTTGACATAAACGGCGGTTACAGTATTCTGGATGCATATCCGCTCGATGCCCTGTCGGTTTTAAAGTTAGGCCGTATTTCAATGAGTATGGCATACTATGAACCGTTCAAGTTCAATATGGCCTATGCCGACGCAGTGCTTTCGTACAGGAGCGAGCGGCTCAATGCCGACGCCGGCCTGCACTATCGGTTCACTAATCTGAAGGGGGAGTTCCAGTGCTTCGATTTACCTATGTTCAGCGGCAGCGCCCGTGTTACCTATAATTGGGAAAGACGCATTTTCGTTGGCATAGGAGCCGAGTTCTCCACCGAAAGGGCCGGAGCTTTCATTAACGATGAGAGTCGTGCGTATCTTCCGTGGTACGTCGATTTGGGCGCAAGTGCCGAGTACCGGATAACCCGGGAATTCGGAGTATGGGTTCGCGGTACCAACCTGCTTAACCGTATGATTATGCGCACTCCCTCGTACATAGAGAAGGGAATTAACGTTACCGGTGGAATCAGTTTGAATTTTTAATATAGCTTTTGATATAAAATGACAGAACAAGAAGAGAAGAAGATGGCGGAAGAACAGTATTCCGCATCGAGCATTCAGGTGTTGGAAGGTCTGGAGGCCGTTCGTAAACGTCCTTCAATGTACATTGGAGACATTTCAGAGAGAGGACTCCATCACCTGGTCTATGAGGTAGTGGACAACTGTATCGACGAGGCAATGGCCGGATTCTGCGATACGGTTGACGTTAGAATTCTGGAAGGAAATTTCATTAAAGTGAGGGACAACGGTCGCGGTATCCCTACCGGTATGCACGAGAAGGAGCATCGCTCTGCCTTGGAGGTTGTCCTCACCGTCCTTCACGCCGGAGGTAAGTTCAATAAGAACAGTTATAAGGTTTCCGGAGGTCTTCACGGTGTGGGTGTGAGCTGCGTCAACGCGCTTTCCGATTCACTCACGGCCGAAGTGCATCGCGAGGGAAAAATCTTCGTGCAGCACTATTCCAAGGGAAAACCGACAGATGAAGTTACCGTTACGGGCACCAGCGACAGTACCGGTACCACAATCACCTTTCATCCCGATCCCGAGATTTTTGTACAGACGACGGAATACAAGTACGACACTCTGGCAGCACGGCTCCGCGAACTTTCATTCCTGAACAAAGGCATTAAAATCACTCTCACCGACGAAAGAACCAAGGTGGATGAGTTTGTGAAGGACCCTGAATCGGGGGAGAGCAAGGCTACCGGAAGGCAAATCTTCCGTCAGGACGAATTCTATTCCCAGAAAGGACTTCAGGAATTCATCGAGTATCTCGATGCCGGCGCACAGCACCTGATTCCCGAGCCCGTGTGCGTGAATTCAGACAAGATTATTCCCATAGACATTGCCCTGCAGTATAACAACGGTTACTCCGAGAAGATATATTCCTATGTGAACAATATCAATACCATTGAAGGAGGAACCCACCTCCAGGGCTTCAAGATGGGATTGTCCCGGTCACTCAAGAACTACGCCGACAAGAATAACCTGCTCGCCAAGCTCAAGGATCCTCTGGCTCCGGAAGATTTCCGCGAAGGTCTTACAGCCGTGGTTTCGGTAAAGGTTGCCGAACCCCAGTTCGAAGGCCAGACCAAGACCAAGCTCGGAAATACCGAAGTCACTTCGGCCGTATCGCAGGCTACCGCCGCCGCAGTTGACACATATCTGGAGGAGCATCCCCGGGAGGCCAAGCAGATTATAGAGAAGATAGTGCTTGCCGCAACAGCCCGCAGCGCAGCTCGCAAAGCCAGGGAAATGGTTCAGCGCAAGTCTCCATTGGGCGGAGTTGGAATGCCCGGAAAGCTTGCCGACTGCTCCGAGAAGGATCCCGAAAGATGCGAGCTCTTCCTGGTGGAGGGAGATTCTGCAGGCGGTACCGCAAAGCAGGGAAGAGACCGCCGCACACAGGCTATCCTGCCGCTGAGGGGAAAGATTCTCAATGTGGAGAAAGCTGCGGAAGGCCGAGCATTCGACAGCCAGGAAATACAGAATATCTATACCGCCCTGGGAGTCAGGGTGGCCGAAGAGGACGAGAGCGGCGAAAAACATATGGACCTGAGCAAGCTCCGCTATCACAAGGTCATAATAATGACCGATGCCGACGTGGACGGCTCGCACATCGCCTGCCTTATCCTTACGTTCTTCTTCCGTTATATGTTTGACCTTATAAAGAACGGATACGTTTACCTTGCCACTCCACCGCTCTACAAAGTTTCCAAGGGTAAGGAGGAGGTCTATTGCTGGACCGAGGAGCAACGCGAAGAGGCCGCCCTGCGCTTTGGCAAGGGCTCCGACAAAGGATACACCATTCAGCGGTACAAGGGTTTGGGAGAAATGAGCGACGAGCAGCTGTGGGCTACTACGCTTGATCCCGAGCGCCGCCGTCTCCGCAAGATAACAATCGAGAATGCGGTTCAGGCCGAGCGTACATTCTCAATGCTGATGGGAGAGGACGTACCGCCCCGCCGTCAGTTCATAGAGGAGAATGCCCACTACGCAAACATCGACGCATAAATACTTTCTAAACACTTCGTTATGAACAAAGTATCCGAGTATATAAGGTTTGGGGCCCCGATTCTTCTTTCGTGGTTGATTCTTCTGCTTGCATTCCCCCGTACGGCCAATTTCCCGTACAATTACAAGAAAGGCACCACTTGGAAGTACGACAACCTCGTATCCCAGTTCGATTTCCCCATTCTGAAAACCCAGGAACAGATTCTTAAGGAAAGGTCGGAGATGTCGAACCTCATAATTCCGTATTACAGGTACAACGACGAAATTGTGAAGTCTTCCATCTCCAAGGTGCAGGCAATGGATTTGCACGAACTGGAACCCTATACGGCCGTTATAGTTTCCTCCTTCAAGAACATATACAAGAAGGGTGTTCGTATCGACGCCGAAAACGGGTCCTCTATGGTGTATATCCAGAAAGGCAAGAGAGCCACAAAGTACCCTGCCAGCGAAGTCCTGCAGATTACTCAGGCGCGGCACCTCCTCACTTCCAACCTTGAATCGGTATCCAGTTTTTCAAACGTGGATTCTTTGTTAAGGCAGTACGGAGTGTCCGACCTCATTGTCTCAAATCTCGTCTATGACGAGCAGGTGACTGCGCAGCTTGCAGGGGAGACTCCCAATGACGTTTCCCCCACTTCCGGCTTCATTGCCTCAGGCCAGCTGATTGTCTCCAAAGGAGAGATAGTGACAGCCGAAGTGGAGCAGATTCTCGATTCCTACAAGGCAGAATTCAACAACAGCGTGGGATACAGCCGCAGCAGAATTTTCCTCTGGCTGTCGGGAATCGTCATCATATTCGTTTTTCTTGCATTGCTAATACTTACCATATTCTTCGAAGACAGTGCACTTCTGAAAGACGGCCGTTCGGTGCTGTTTATCCTTATGATATTCACCCTTACTTCGTTCGTGTCGCTCATTATGGCAAGGCTTAAGCTTGGACAGTTCATATTTATGGTGCCGTTCACGCTGGCTGCGCTGTGGCTCAAGGCTTTCTTCAAGAATTCACTGACTTTTGCGGTATATGCCGTATCTCTGCTCCCTCTGCTGATGTTCGCGCATTCGGGACTGTCGCTTTTCCTCATTTTCATTGTAGGAGGCGCAATCGCCATCATCTATTATGACAAGATGAACCGGGGATGGAAGCAGTTCCTTATGTCGCTGATTATTTTCGGAGGAATGCTCGGTACTTACGTTGCACTCAGATTGCTGGACATTGCCACGGGAAGTTCGGTTCAGTCGATTCTTTTCCTGCTGGTGTCGGCATTCTCGGCAGTGGCCCTGTATCCTCTGATCTATATTTTCGAGCGCCTCTTCGGACTTGTCTCGAATTCTCGTCTCATAGAACTTTCCGACACCTCCACAAGTCTTTTGAGAGAGCTTGAAAAGAAGGCTCCCGGAACGTTCCAGCACTCTCTCCAGGTGGCCAATATGGCAGAGACGGCCGGTCGCGCCATAGGTGCAAACCACCTTCTTCTGAGGGCCGGGGCTCTCTATCACGATCTGGGAAAGATGAACAATCCCCAGTGCTTCATAGAGAACGAAACTCTGGTTTCGGAGAATACCGAAATCAAATACCACGAAGGCCAGAATCCAATACAGAGTGCAAGGGATATAGCCCGACACGTAACCGACGGTCTCGAAATAGCCGAGAAAAACCATATTCCTTCCGTTGTGAAAGACTTTATCGTAACACATCACGGCAAGGCGTATGTAGGCTATTTCTACAATAAATATCTGGAGCAGGGCGGAAGCCCCGAAAATGCAAGTCTCTTTATGTATGACGGCCGCAAGCCCGTTACCAAGGAGCAGGCCATACTTATGATTTGCGATTCGGTGGAGGCCGCTTCCCGTACTCTGAAGACCCATTCTCCAGAGGCTTATTCTGCCTTTGTGGAAAAAATTACCCAGGGTAAGATGAACCAGATCAATGAATCTATGCTTACACTCGGCGAACTTAATGTCGTGAAAGATGTTCTGAAGACCTATCTGGCTCAGATTTATCACGAAAGAATCATTTATCCAAGGAATAAAATCAACTAACAATTTAATATGAACGTAAGAAAAAAACAGATCGATGAGCTCAATTTGCAGCTCACAGTAAAGATTGCGGCAGAGGATTATGCTGCAGCTACAAAGAAAAGAACTGCGGAGATTCGCAGGAATGCAGAATTCAAGGGCTTCCGTAAAGGAATGGTTCCGGCATCGCTCATACAGCGGGTATATGGTGAACAGATTCTTGTGGAGTCTGTGAACGAGGTTGTGGGAACCGCTCTGGACGAGTATATAAAGAAGAATAAACTCGATATGCTTGGCGAGCCTCTCGCTTCAGAGAAGCAGAAGGAGCAGGAGTGGAAAGACGGCAATGAGTTTGAATTCCTGTTCGACATTGCGCTTCGCCCCCAGCTTGACTTTGAAGTTGAAAAGTCGGACGAGGTGCCCCAGTACTCTATAAGCGTAGCAGCCGAAGACAAAAAGAAAATGACCGAGACTCTCAAGAAGATAGAGAGCGAGAAGAAGGACAATCCTGAGCCCAAAACCGACGAGGAACTGGAGAAAGAGGCCGCACAGCGTCTTGCCAGTCAGTACAAGCAGGAGGCCGAATGGCGCGTAAGCAAGGATATCAGAAACTATTTTGTTGAAAAGTCGGCAATCAAGCTTCCCGAAGAATTCCTCAAGCGCTGGCTTCTGGCCGCCAACAGCGGAAAGGTTACAAAGGAGCAGGTAGAGCAGGAGTTCCCTGCATTTGTAGAGGATTTCAAGTGGCAGCTGGTACGCGGATACCTTATGAAGAAGTTCGACTTCAAGATTGAGAAGAAGGATCTGGAAGAGGCTGCCAGGGCATTCGTGACATATCAGTACGCTATGTATGGAATCGGAAACGTTCCCGAAGATATAGTGAATGAGTCCGTTCAGAATATGCTCACCGACGAGAAGCAGATAGACCGTCTTGTAGAGCAGGTCGAGGACCAGAAGGTCATAACCCGCCTCAAGGAGGAAATTACCCTCAAGAGCAAGAAGATAACCTCTGCAAAGTTCCGCGAACTGGCATAATTGACTTAAAACCACATAATATTTATCGAAATGCGTAAATTACTTGTATTTGCAGCCGCCTGCCTGGCTATGGTGTGCTGTACCTCAGCTCCGAAGGAAGATGTCCTTCTGTGCGACGAATATGGAGTTGTCCAGAGAGTCAATCCCGACCAGAAAGTTGTTTACCTGGTGTTTACCGGGCATTTCAGCGAAGAGGACAACGGAGCCTTCGAGAATTTTGACGGCATAGAACCGGTGCTCGACATTCTCAAGGAAAAGGGAGTGAAGGGCTCGTTCTTTCCTACCGGAAACTGCTTCCGTCAAGAGAAATACGCCGCTTCAATCAGGCGAATCATAGACGAAGGTCATTATCTTTCAGCACATTCCAACCGTCATCTTCTGCTCTGCCCTTACGACAACAGGGACCTTACATTGGTTTCTCCCGACTCTCTTAAGGCCGACATTGCCGGAATGGAAGCAGAACTGGTACGCTTCGGTCTCGAGAAGGCTCAGTTCGACTATATGATTCCTCCTTACGAGTGGTATAACCACGAGACTGCCGACGGGCTTCGCGAGCTCGGATACAGCCTCTGCAACCCTACCGAGGGTCTGGTGACAGGAGAAGACTGGATGCCTGCCGATGCCGAGAACTATCAGTCTGCTGCGCAGATGGTTCAGAATATCTGGGATTTCGATGAGGCTGAAGGTCTCAATGGTGCCATTATTCTTGTGCACGCAATGGTTTATCCCGGACGTGAACCCGAGGACAGGACATACACTCATCTTGGAGAAATTATCGACGGACTTCGTGAACGCGGTTATGACTTCGGCAACTTTGCCAATGTAACCCGTCAGTAATCAGAAGTTCAATACCAGCGAGGCACAGCAGGCCCCGCTGTAAGGATCTGCAGTTGGCAGCAATGCCAGCTGCATTTCTTTTTTGTCGCGTATGCCGAAAAGCCGTTTGAGGGGGTCGCAGGTCCACCGTCCTATCTGGGCGGAAAGGATGCCTACCCCTGCTCCGGCAAGAACGTCGTACCAGTAATGTCTTTTATGCACAACCCTCATAACTCCAACTCCGGCGGCAATGGCATAAGCGCCTGCACCCCAACCCCATCCATAGTCCTGCCTTACCAGGTCGGCTCCCAGGAAAGCGGTGGCGGTGTGTCCCGAAGGAAATGAATTGTTCGCCGAGCCGTCCGGTCTTGTTTCGTGCACCACGGCCTTGAGCGTATGGGTTATGATAAGTTCCGAGGCGACTCCGACACCAATCTTAATAAGACGGTCATACCATTGGCTGTCGGTGGGTACACCCATAAATCCAAGGGTCAGGTCTGCGGCCATAGGAACATATTGGAAGTAGGATTCCACATTTCTCCATTCCTGTGTGCGGGCTTGCATCTGGGCGTGCAGGAACAGGGGAAAAATCAGTCCGACAATGATAGGAATCAGGGCTTTTTTCATAGATTGTTCAGAAAGAAATCGGTTATTTTCGTGTACAGATGATCGGCCGCTTCGTTCCTCATATTGTGCTCGGAAAGGGGATAGGGGAAGTATTCCAGTTGAATCCCCTGCTCGATGCACTTCTGGGTGAAATTGAGCGAGTGCTGCGGAATTACCGTTTCATCCATTATTCCGTGGCAGATTAGCAGCTTGGCCTTAAGGTCCCGGGTCCGGTTCATAAGGGAAGTCTTTTCAAACCCTTCCGGGTTTGTTGCCTCGGTGTCCATATAGCGCTCTCCGTACATAATCTCATACCATCGCCAGTCAATGACAGGGCCTCCGGCGAGTCCGGCCTTGAAGGTGTCGGGATAGTTTGTGAGCAGGCTGATGGTCATAAATCCACCGTAGCTCCAACCGTGTACCCCTATTCGGCTGCGGTCTATCCATTCGTTCTCGAGCAGCTGCCGGAGACCGGCCATCTGGTCTTCCATTTCCTTGCTGCCGCATTGTCTGTTAATGGCTTTCTCGTATTCGCTGCCCTTGTTTGACGTGCCTCTGTTGTCCTGGACATATACCGCATATCCCTTCTGAGCCATAAGCATTTCCCACATTCTGAGCTTGGCCAGATAGCTGTCGTTCACCATCTGGCTGTGAGGCCCTCCGTAAACGTAAACGATAAGGGGATATTTCTTCTTGGGATCGAAATTCAACGGTTTTACCAGCCTGTACAGGTTAGTGAATCTGCCGTCGGCCGACTCTACAGTGCCGGTTTCGATTTCGCAGCCCGAATACTCTTTCAGAAGGTCTTCGGCCCGGCTGAGTTCACGAATCAGCTTACCGTCGGCGCTATGCAGTTCAATGACGGTGGGGGTGCTCAGGTTGCTCCATTTGTCGATATAGGCGGTGCATCCGGGATTCATCGAGAATTCGTGCACACCCGGTGTGGTGGAGAGCAGCTGCGGAACTCCGGCTTTGCCGCCTTGGAGCCTGGTGCGGTAAAGCGCAGTCTGTGCTCCGGAGTTGGTCCACGCCATATAATACAGGAATTTTCCGTCGTTTGCGATATACTGTACGTCGTTCTCAAGGGGTGTTATTCTTTTGCAGTTTCCCAGAGTGTCGCAAAGGTAAAGATTGCGGTATTTGTCGCGGTTGTCGGTGCGGTAGATGAAGTTGCCGCTTCCTTTTATGAAATACAGCGGGTCGAGTGGCTCTATCCACGCATCGTTGTGCTCCTCCAGTATGGTTCGTACATATTCTCCGCTGCGGCTGTCGTACATATTCAGCCGCATATTGTGCTGGGCACGGTCCAGAACCTGTATGAAGATATATTTGGAATCGGGGCTCCAGCATACCTGGGTAAGGTACTTTTCCTCGTCGAAGTCGGTGACTTTAAGCGTGCACTGTATGTTTCCCAGTGTGTCGCAAACGCAAACTTCAAGTCTTTCGGACTCCGTACCGTTCATAGGGTAAGGGAAAGTCTCGTAAATCCCGGGTATTTTCCCAACCCTGCTCTGGTCTTTCCTGTAAACGGCTATCCTTCCTTTGTCGCCGGGACAAGGAAAGATGCCCCTGTCGCAATTGAATTCATTGCGGCTCACTTCGGTGCCGTACACAATATCGCCGCTTGGGCTTTCGGGCAGGATGAAGGTGGGCTTGGGGGCTTGGGGCTGTCTGCCTTCACGCAATTCTCCGTCCGGTCCCCAGTAATAACTGCGTACTACGGTGGAAATCCGGTTTTTCCCGGCAATGTCTTCAGGCTCAAGAAGTTTTCCGTCCTTGGTGCCGGGGGTGAAACTGCCTGTAACGGTCAGGGCCAGAAGCAGGGTGGTAAGAGTTGTCATTCTGCAAAATCGGGAATATTGTCAATGGGTAGCTGGCTTACTACTTCAATGTCACTTTCGTTGTCATATGCGCTGGGGGTGACTTTCTGAATTTCGTAAACTACGTATTTCTGCATTCCGCGCCAGGGCAGCATGCCGTTGTATTCTTTGTAGCGGAGTTCTACCACGCGACCGCTGCAGTGCATCAGGGAATCGGCCAAAGCCTTGTCCTCAACCGAGAAATTGAATTCGTTGGATTGTATGGTTCCGCCGTTTTTGGCTCCGCGGAATCCGGTCTGGATAAGGCGGCCCTCATAGGTCTTCCATACCCATCCCTTATAGACAAACTGGTTGAGTTCTCCCGCCTTGACACCTTCGCCAAGTACGAAATAGAATTTGAAGTAGATGAATACTGCCAGCGCAATCAGCGCAACGGCGCCGATTATCGCTAAAATTCCACCTTTTTTAGAGTTGGTTGCCATAATAAGATGTATTATTTAATAGGTTTGTCACAAAGTTCCCAACCGGTAAGTGTGGCAACGTAGGGCAGAATTACGTGTGCAATCTTCTTGTGCGCTTTGTAATTGGGGTGCATATCGGCCCCCAGTTCGCGGTCGTCGTCAAAATCTACCATAGGGAATATAGCGGTGTATGCCACGTTTTTGAGCCCGCAACTGGTGGCAGCCTCGCGTACGTAGTTGAAGAGATTCTCATCCGACTTGGATGCGCAGCAAAGGATAGGATGGTCTTCTCCGTAGTTTGCCTTTATTTCGTTAAGAAGTTTGTGGTATTTGTTTACATACCTCCTTAGAGACGGCTGTAATGAGACAGAGAAATCATTGGCCCCCAGATAAATGACGGTGATTGCCGGTTTCCAGTCAGACTTGCCGGCGTCCCATATTACCTCTTTGTTTTCGTCGAAAGTCTGCAGATAGCGTTCGGGCATATGGTAGTTCTGGATAGCCGGTTTGTGCTCTTCGTTGTAATTGCGGCAGATTCCCATACCGGAATGGGCTATGGTCATAAGGTCGGCGTCGAAATAGCGGGCCAGAATGGCCTCGTATGCCTTGTTTACATTTTCGGTGGCAGGGGAGAAGCGGTCCTTGGAGGTGCAGTTCTCGCTGCCGTATCCGCAGGTGTAGGAATCTCCTACGACTTCAATCATCCTGGCCTTGAGGGGTTCGGCCTGAAGCAGCGGTCCCTGGGTGGTGAAACTGTGGATGGTGGTGGTTCCCTGTTCACCTTCCGTCCTCTTCTGCAGGGTAATGAAGTGACTTCCCTTACCTGCATTCTCTACAAGAACAATGGTGCTGTCCTTGCCGAAGGTGGTTATGATTCTGTCGGCCTCTTCGGTGGGGGCTTTGTCTACCCACAGATTGTAGTAGTTCTTGTGGGTGTCCGAAACTTTCATTAGGAGGTAATCGCCGCTGAAGGCGACTCTTACCGACGATGCGGCCCAGTCGAAGGAAACCGAGCCGTCTTCGCTCACTGCGGTTCTTGCTATGTAGGTGATGTGGCTGTCGTTTGCGGCTGTCGTGACAGCTTTAGCCGGGGCTTTTGCCGCTGCCAGTACCGGAAGCAGCAAGGCCAACGAGAGGATAATCTTTTTCATACAATACAAACTTACATAAAATCTTTCGATTTTACGCCCGTTTGAATAAATAAAAAAGGTCGTGACCTTGTCGCGACCTTTTTTCCCTATCATTAAAGAAAAAACTTTTATTTCTTTCTGTTCTTGTATCTCTGGTAGAACATATCAACACGTCCGGCGGTATCGACAATCTTTGTCTTTCCGGTGTAGAAAGGGTGAGATGTGTTTGAAATCTCAAGCTTTACGAGAGGATATTCAACACCGTCCAGGGTGATGGTCTCTTTGGTGCTTGCGCAAGAGCGGGTGATGAATACATCTTCGTTTGACATATCCTTGAAAGCTACAAGACGGTAG
>JAKSKE010000033.1 GCA_024401895.1 Bacteroidales bacterium | reverse complement strand
AATCCGGTCACTACGGCGTTGATTTTCATCGCCTGTATGATTTTCGGTATATTCTCGCTCGTCAAGACGAGCATAGCGTTGTTCCCCGACTTCGACTCCAATGTAATTATGGTAATGTCGTCGTATCAGGGGGCCAATGCCGAAGATATAGAACAGAACCTTACCAAGGTGCTCGAGAACACTCTGAACGGTGTGGAGCACCTCAAGAAACTCAACACTCAGAGCAAGGAAAACATTTCTATCCTTACTCTTGAATTCGAGTACGGAACCGACATCGACGCCGCAACCAACGACGTCCGGGATAAATTGGATATGGTGAACAGCGTGCTGCCGGACGGGGTTTCCCAGCCGGTAATCTTCAAGTTCAGCGCCGACCTTATGCCTATCCTCTTTCTTTCGGCAACGGCCGACGAGTCTCTGCCGGGTTTGGAGAAGATGCTCGACGACAAGCTGGCAACTCCTCTTGCCCGAGTTCCCGGCGTAGGTACGGTATCCATTATCGGTGCACCTACCCGTGAGATTCAGGTGCTATGCGACCCCAACAAGCTGGCCGCCTACAATCTGAGTGTAAGCAACATTTCGTCGGTGATAGGCGCTGAGAACAGGAACCTTCCTTCCGGCAACATCGACATAGGATCCGAAACTTTCTCTTTGCGGGTAGAAGGCGAACTTGACGACCCTTCGGAACTGCTGGACATTGTCATAGGTGCATTCAACGGCAATCCCGTTTATCTGCGCGATGTGGCTACCATATTCGACGGTCCCGAGGAAAGGCAACAGGAATCCTATACCAACGGCACCCGTGCAGCCCGTATCTCCATTCAAAAGCAGACCGGAGCAAATGCGGTGGACGTAATCAACAAGATTAAGGCAATGCTTCCCGAAATCGAGGCTTCCCTGCCCGACGACGTGAAGATAACAACGATTGTAGATACTTCCGACAACATTATCAACTCCATCAATTCCCTGCTGGAGACCATTCTCATCACCTTCCTGGTGGTAATGCTGGTAGTGTTCGTTTTCCTGGGGAGCTGGAGGTCCACAATCATTATCATTCTGTCTATCCCTATCGCCCTACTGGCGTCGCTGGTATATCTGTACGCTACGGGCAACACCCTCAACATCATTTCGATGTCGGCTCTGTCGCTGGCCATAGGTATGGTTGTGGACGACGCCATTGTGGTGCTTGAAAACGTTACCACGCACCTCCAGAGAGGAGAAAAAGCCGTCGAGGCTGCCGTGCACGGCACTTCCGAGGTGGGTATTTCGGTTATCGCATCCACCCTTACGATGCTTTGCGTGTTCCTGCCCCTTACCCTGCTCAACGGTATGGCAGGTATCCTTTTCCGTCAGCTGGGCTGGATTGTGAGCATCATTATGATTGTGTCCACAACCGCTGCGCTTACCCTGGTGCCTATGCTCTGTTCCAAGTTCCTTCAGGCAAAGCCTAAGCACGGAAAGGTTTACAAAGTGATTTTCGAGCCTATCAACCGTGGCCTTGACAAGATTTCAAGGGGTTACGCCCACGTTATACATTGGGCTACAAAGCGTCGCAAGACCGTGATATTCATCGCACTCGGCATTTTTGCGGCAGTGATGCTGTTCATAGCTCCCCACGTTAAGACGGAACTTATGCCGGCATCAGACAACGGTAGGCTTTCGGCTACCCTTGAAATGCCCCGCGGAACGGCTCAGGCAGTTACGGCCCAGGTTGCAAAGAATATTTACGAAGAGATGGCCGCAAACATTCCCGAAATAAAGGTGCTCAACTATTCCTTCGGACAGGCCGACTCCGACAATACCTTTGCAAGTATGCAGAGTAACGGTACTCACCTTATCTCTATGAATGTCAACCTGGGCAGTCCTACAAAGAGAGAGCGTTCTACCGCCGAAATCGCAGACCAGGTGCGTGAGATCATCAGCCATTATCCCGAACTCCGCAGGGTGGTTGTCACCGAAGGCGGCGGAATGGGAATGGGAAGCGGAGCTTCTTCGGTTGCAGTCGAGATTTACGGATACAGTTTCGAGGAAACCGACGCGCTGGCCAACAAGCTTATGAATGAGATGAAGGCCGATCCCGCGTATGCTCAGGTAACCCTCAGCCGAGACGAGTACACTCCTGAGTATCAGGTGGTTTTCGACCGTACAAAGCTTGCTCTCAATGGCCTTACCTCTTCGACTGCCGGTGCCGCATTCAGCGCCGCTATGAGCGGTTCGGTAACGTCCTATTACCGCGAGGAAGGCGAAGAGTACAAGATTCGCGTTCGCTATGCCCCCGAATTCAGGCAGAGCCCCGAGGATCTTGGAAACACCATCGTTTATAATGCCAAGGGCGCACCGGTGCGTCTGAAGGAAATAGGTACGATAGTAGAGACGCAGGTGCCTCCTACCATCGAACGTAAAGACCGTGAACGTCTTATTACCGTAAAGGGTGTGGTTGCCCGCGGGGCGGCGCTTTCCGACGCGGTTGAAGCTGCCGACAGAATAATAAAGGGAACCGAAATTCCACCGGCACTGTCGGTTGTGATTGCCGGAGATTATGAGGACCAGCAGGATATGTTCAGCGACCTCATTCTCCTTATGATTCTCATCGTCATTCTGGTTTATATGGTAATGGCTTCGCAGTTCGAGTCGTTTATGTCGCCGTTTGTGATTATGTTCTCGGTTCCGTTTGCGCTCGTGGGCGTATTCCTGGGACTCTGGGTCAACAACACTCCTATGGGAATGATGGGAATGATAGGTCTCATAATCCTTCTGGGTATAGTTGTGAAGAACGGTATCGTGCTCATCGACTATACTATCCTGTGCCGTGAGAGGGGTATGAATGCAAGGGATGCCAGCGTTACTGCGGCAAAGAGCCGTCTGCGTCCTATCCTTATGACAACGCTCACCACCGTGCTGGGTATGGTTCCTATGGCAATAGGTCAGGGCGAAGGCGCCGAACTGTGGCGTCCTCTTGGAATGGTGGTATGCTGGGGTCTTACCTTCTCTACCCTCATTACACTGGTGCTCATACCTACAATCTACTGCTCTTTCGCCACCCGTCAGGAGCGTAAGGCAAAAGCAATAAAAGCAAAGCAATAATAAAGATGAAAGCATTGTTCATTACATACAATCAGGCCTATAACGAGGAAATCGTGGAAATTCTTGCCAAATTCGGCCAGAGGGGCTATACCCGATGGCAGGACGTGCAGGGCAAGGGAACTTTCAACGGTTTCCCCAGAATGGGCAGTCACGCCTGGCCCGAACTCAATCAGGCTGTGTTTGCAGCTGTAAAGGATGAGAAGATAGACGCCATTCTGGCAGAGCTCAAGCGCTGCGACGAACAGTCTCCCGAACTGGGACTTAAAGCTTTTGTGTGGAATATCGAAACGATTTATTAACTTTGTGCCATTATGGCAAAAGTTGTAACCGAATCTAACTTCGAAGAAATCATTGCCTCCTCTAAGGTGGCAATGGTTGATTTTTGGGCAAGCTGGTGCGGTCCCTGCCGTATGCTTTCTCCAACCGTGGACGAAATAGCTGCCGAATGGGAAGGCCGTGCCACTGTGGCCAAATGCAATGTGGAAGACTGTGAGGAAATAGCCCTCAAGTGTGGAATCCGCAATATTCCTGCCCTGCTCTTTTTTAAAGACGGGGAACTTGTTGACAGGCTGGTGGGTGTAAATCCCAAGGCCGTTATTGAAAACAAACTGCAAAATTTACTTTAGTATGAAAAGAATTTATGCTCTTGTATGCTGTCTGCTTATTGCCGGTAGCATTTTCGCCGAGACCAAGCCCCGGTTCGGCGTTGTAGGTGGCCTTACCACAACATCCACTAAATTTTCGACAGCAATTGCCGACATCAAGGGTGGCAATTTCAATCAGTTCCACGTTGGAATCTGCTATAATCAGCCGCTTATCCTGGGCTTTGCAATACAGCCGGCTCTCGAATACAACTTAAAAGGCGTGCAATTCTCTCAATTGGAGGGATTTAAGGACATCAACTTCAAGACTGGCTATCTGGAGCTTCCCGTTCAGGTACAATGGGGTCTGGATTTGCTGGGAGTTTTGCGTCCGTACGTATTTGCAGAGCCTTTCATTGG
Organism: Bacteroidales bacterium; assembly: GCA_024401895.1. Lineage (GTDB taxonomy): Bacteria > Bacteroidota > Bacteroidia > Bacteroidales > UBA932 > Cryptobacteroides. The sequence continues at coordinate 11,850 of JAKSKE010000033.1, read as the reverse complement.
TTTTGCATTGACAAATACCGCAAACGACAGCAATTTCTCGGCAAAGGGTTGGGATTTTCTCAAATCCAGATTTGAGGGTGGTCTTGGCGTTGGTGCCGGTATAGATCTTTTCCGCCACGTGCAGGTATCGTTCCGGTATTTCTGGAATCTCGGTCAGGTTTACAAAATCGACCTGAAAAACCTTGGCAACCTTTCAACCGGCAACTGTCAGGGATTCAAGGTTTCCGCTGCTATTTTGTTCTAGAACCGTATGAAGGAAAAACAGGCGGTAATTTTCTGCTCTGCCAACAAAGACATAGATGAAATTTTCGGACAGACTGCACGTGAAGTTGTACGCGCAGTCTGTTCGGCCGGATATGGCATAACAAGCGGTGGCACCATAAAGGGTACAATGGGAGTCATTTCCGACACTTGCAGGGACATTGGGGCATATCACCGTGGAGTGCTTCCCCGCTTTATGGCCGACTTTGCCTACCCCCATTTGGACGAGATAGTGTGGACCGAGAAAATGTCTGAACGGAAAGACTGTATGAGAGAGGGTACCTGCCTTGCCATAGCCCTGCCGGGAGGAATCGGAACTTTTGATGAGCTCATAGAGACTATGACTCTGAAAAAACTCGACAAGTACCCCGGACGTATAGTTGTAATTAACGTGAACGGCTATTTTGAACCGCTGAGGGAACTGTTGGACAATATGGTGAAAACCAATATGTTATATCCTAAAGACAGGGCTCTCATAGATTTCATATCTACAGTAGAGGAATTAAAGTCAATCATTTGAGCGGAAACGAGATAATATCTTTCCTGGGAAGGGATTGGACGGAGCTTCAGCGTGTGATACGGGAGGCTCTGTCGTCCGACATCGACCTTTTGCAGAAGGTTAATGACAAGTTGTACTCCCGTGCCGGCAAGCAGCTGAGGCCTATGGTGAGTCTGCTTATGGCCCGGGCCTGTTCGGCCGACGGTTGCGCCAATTCCGACAGCTACCATTATGCCGCCGCCGCCGAATTGCTGCACAATGCCACTCTTCTGCACGACGACGTGGCCGATTCCGGTACCATCAGGCGGGGAATGCCCACCTTGAGTGCCGAAATGGGGGAGACTGCCGCTGTGCTGGTGGGGGACTTCTGGCTTTCGAAAGCTGTTCATACGGTGCTGGCAGCATCGGCGGAAAAGAATGTCATACAGTTGTTTGCAAGGACCTTGAGCGACCTTGCAAAAGGGGAGATGTTACAGTTGCAGAATGCCGCAACCGGGAAAACGTCGGAGGAAGATTATTTCAATGTAATCTATTGCAAGACCGCTTCTCTATTTGAAACGGCGGCCGTTGCAGGGGCCGTTTCGGTAAATGCTTCAGAGCAGAAGGTCGAGGCCGCCCGCAAGTACGCGTCGTGCCTTGGCACCGCCTTCCAAATCAGGGACGATATTCTTGATTACGAAGGGGGCGAACGGCTTGGAAAACCTATGGGGGTAGATCTTGCCGAACAAAAGATAACTCTGCCGCTGCTGGGGGCGATGTACAACGCGCCCTCAGAGGAAAAGGCCATCCGCCGTAAGGTGAGTCAGATTCATAACCATCCGGAATACATTGGGGAAATCACCCGTTTCGTATTGGAAAACCGAGGGGTGGAGTATGCTGCCGAAAAACTCGACGAATATGTGGATAAAGCGGCCTCCGCCCTTGAAATATTTGACGATTCGGCTCAAAAAGATTACCTTGTGCAAATAGTGAGATATAACTCCTACAGGAAGATATGAAATTCGCTCAGGTACAAGGAAATGAAAGTGCAGTGTCGGCTTTCGCCGGAATGGTGGACAGCGGTCGCGTCCCGCACGCCATTCTGCTGCACGAAGACGACGGTGGCGGGGCTTTGCCCGTTGCGATGGCGTTTCTTCAGTACCTGTACTGCGGTAACCGATTGGAAGGGGATTCCTGCGGAGTCTGCCCCAGTTGCAATAAGATAGAAAAGTTCATACATCCCGACATTCACTTTATACTTCCGCTCACCGCGTCGGCGTCTTCGTCGGCTTTCATAGCTCAGTTCAGGGAACTGGCCCAGAGCAATCCGTGCTTTACAGAAGAAGAATTGGGCGAGGCTTTGGGAATAGAGACAAAGTCGTCGGTCATAGCGGTTTCGCAGGCCAGGGAAATATTGCAGACTCTGTCGCTCTGTGCGCTGGAAGGCGGGTACAGGTCAGTAGTGATTTATCTGCCCGAAAAATTGAATGCAGAAGCGGCAAACAGGTTGCTTAAAATTATAGAGGAACCTCCTCAGAGAACGCAGTTCGTGCTCATAACTCACGCCCCCGAGAAGGTTATGCAAACCATAGCTTCGCGTTGCCAGAGGATACGTGTGGTGCCGCAGAAGCGGCTCGCCAGAAAGTCCAACGAAACTTACCTCCAACTTCTGGAATCTTTTATGGAAGCGTTGCTTTCGGGGAATCTGCTGGAAGTGTTGGAGGCCGCCGACTCAATTGCCGCCCTGCCGTCGCGTGAAAATGCAAAAGCTTTTTGTAAATTTGCCTCCGGCTCAATGCGAACGGTGTTCCTTCTGCAGCAGGGGCTTGACAGCCTTGCCGCCAATGCAACCGAAGCCGAACGCAAATGGGCCTCGGCGTGCAGGAAAACTTTCCCCAGAGAGGTCTTGACTTCGATGGAAAGGGCTCACAAGTATATAGAGAGGAACGTGAACCAGAAGATTGTTTTTGCCGATATGGCGTGCCGGCTGTTTAATAAAATATAACTCCTATGGAAGAGAAAAATAAAGAATCGGTAAAATTTGACTGCTCGCGCGGATGCCGGATTTCGGTAAGTCAGGAAACTGGCTCCACTGTGGTGACCTATCATCAGGGTTGCTGCAAGCTTGAAGATTACAACTGGCGCAAAGGAGATGTGCAGGGGACGGCTTCCGATTTGTTTGAAGTGCGTTTCAAGAATACCCGCAAGGGAATATACCGTAACGATTCGGTCCAGAATGTAAGGGTTGGAGATATGGTAATGGTTGAGGCTGCCAACGGAATGGACCTTGGAATCGTAACTCTCGAGGGCCCTATTGTGCTGCGGCAGATGAAGAGCAAGGGCATAGACCCCGAACACACCGAGTTCAAGAAAATTTACCGCAAGGCCCGTCAGATAGATGTGGACAAATGGCTCGAAGCAATTTCAAGAGAGCAGGAAACAATGATAAAAGCCCGTCGCATAGCTACCGAAATGGGGCTTGAGATGAAGATTGGCGACGTGGAATTCCAGGGAGACGGAAGCAAGGCCATTTTCTACTACATTGCCGACGGAAGGGTCGATTTCCGCCAGCTTATCAAAGTTTTTGCCGAAGAATTCCGCATAAGGATAGAAATGAAGCAGATTGGCGCCAGGCAGGAAGCCGGCCTTATTGGCGGCCTCGGGGTTTGCGGAAGGGAATTGTGCTGTGCCAACTATATTACCAGTTTCCAGAGCATCTCTACGGCCTCTGCACGCTGCCAGGATTTGTCTTTGAACCCCCAGAAACTTGCGGGACAGTGCGGTAAGCTCAAATGCTGCCTCAATTATGAGGTTGCAACTTATATGGACGCCCAGTCCCATATACCCAAAGTTACCGAGCCCCTTGAATTCGAGGACGGGGTGGCATATCTCAGAAAAACCGACATTCTTGCCCAAAAGTTGTATTTCTCGTACGACAAGACTTCGGACGTGAACCTGTATCCGCTCTCGGTTGAGGACGTGAGAGAGATAATCAAAATGAACCGTAACGGTGTCAAGCCCAAATCTCTCAAACTTGATAATGTACAGGAAGCTCCCGAATTTGTTTCGGCTGTGGGCGACGACAGCATAAGCCGTTTCGACACGCCCAAACGCAAGCGTTCCCGTTCCGGCCACGGCAAAGGCCGCGGAAAAGGGAAAAAACAGGAGTAATGAAACGCCTTTGCCTGCTCTTCGCCGCCCTGGCTTCAATATCTGTGATTTCCTGCAGTGAACCCCTCACAGACGAGGTGTTTGTGCGCAAGGACCAGAAAGTCAACGGGGCCTATGAGTTCGCAGTAGATATGACAAAAGGGGAGTATTCCTACGATTTGTCTTTCTATACCGTTATAGACGGTACCGGTGTTACCGAACTTCCGTTGAATATCGAGTTTATATCTCCTTCGGGTACAAGGTATGCCGAGAGAGTGAGTATGGAGGTTTCGGGAATGACAGTGGATATGCAGCTTTACCGTTCGTCGCTGGTACCGGTAGAGTATGGAATCTGGACATTGAGGGTCATCCCTATGATGGATATTGAGCAAATGAGAGGGTTAGGGCTTATCTGTGAGAAGAAAGTCATTAAAAAGAAATGGGACACGGCAAACTTATAAAATTCGCGCAGAACGAGACTTTTTCCTGTTTACTGCAGCCGTCTTCGCAGGAGCTGCTCGCCGACGGTTATTTCAATCTTAGGGATCACAGCATTAAGGGACGGTGGAAAGATTTTTTCAAGGATGCGGTTAACCCCGGGTCGCTTGTGCTGGAACTTGGCTGTGGGAAAGGCGAATACACAATAGATCTGGCCTGCAGAAACGCCGGAAGCTGTTATGTAGGGGTCGATATAAAGGGTGCGCGTCTTTGGAAGGGGGCAAAATATGCTACCGAGAACAATCTTCCGAACGTTGGGTTCCTGCGAACCCGGATAGAATTCATCAATGCTTTTTTTGCTCAGAATGAAGTGGACCAGATTTGGCTCACTTTTTCGGACCCTCAGCTCAAGAGCGAGAATTCGCGTCTTACTTCGCCTATGTTTCTGGAACGCTATCGCAAGTTCCTCAAACCCGGCGGGGTCATTCACCTAAAGACCGATTCGCGTTTTCTGCACGAATACACCAAGGCCGTCTGCGAGGCCAATGGGTTCGAGATACTTGCCTGCACGTCAGACCTTTACGGCGATTCCCAGGCTGTAGGCGCTCCTTTGGCACCGGAGATTAGGGAAGTGAAGACTTTTTACGAGAAGATGTCCCTGAAGCAGGGATTCAAAATTACCTATATGGCCTTCCGCATAGACGGAGATGCTCCCATTGCAAAGCCTTCCGACCCCGCTCAGTTCGATTCCAAGCTCTGGCGCTCCCTCGAAGCTCCACGCCATTTCTTCGGGCAGGCCGACTGATTAGGGTGTAACCCAATGGATTGAAACCCCGGAACGTTCCATTCCGCGAAACCAGGTCATCTGGCGCTTGGCGAACTGGTGTATTGCAATGGCAAGTTTTTCGCGCATTTCGGCGAAGGAAAGTTCTCCCAGGATATACTGTGTAACGAATTTGTACTCAAGCCCATAGCCAAGAAGGACGGGGGCGGGTACTCCGCTCTCGAGCAATCCTTGTATTTCCTCTACCATCCCATTGGCGAGGCGGGCGTCCAGACGGGCGTCGATTCGGGAATTGCGCACTTCGCGGCTGACCAGCGTGCCTATGAAGTAGGGACTGCGCACCGCATTCTCCCCGGCTCCGGCCGATCCAATGTTGCTGAGCGGCTTGGAGGTGCGGAAATCGTATCCGGCAGTAACTGCGTTTATATAGAGACCGGTGCCTCCGCACAGAATGGGGAATTTTCCGCGCGAGCGAATGTCCTCCAGGGCAGCGGTGAAATCCTTCTTGAATTCGAAGACATTGTACGGCTGCCCCGGGTCGGTAATATCAATCAGGTGGTAGGGAATTTCTCCGTATTCGGCAAGGTCCTTCCCTGTGCCAATGTCCATTCTGCGGTAAACCTGACGGGAATCGGCCGAAATTATCTCGCTCTCACCCATTTGGGAGGCAAGCCTTACCGCGAGGGAGGTCTTTCCGGAAGCGGTGGGCCCCAGAACCACCAGCAGGTCAATTTCGCCGCTCCTGCATTTCTGGAACAGGGCAGGATAATCAATGGCCTCGGGTTCGGGCAGTTGCGCAATTATGCTTTTACTCTGGCGGGGCATCCTCTATTCTCTTTCAAGTTCTCGGCGGATATCGTTTTTCTTTATGGTTTCCCTCTTGTCGAACTCCTTTTTTCCTTTGGCCAAAGCTATCACCAGCTTGGCATAGCCTTCCTGCGAGATGAACATTTTGCTCACCACTATGGTAAGGCCCTTGGTCTTCACTGCCTGGCGCAAGTGCCGCAATTCGCGCTTGGTAAGCAGAAGTTTGCGGTCCCTGGCCGGTTCGTGCGCTCCCCAGGATGCCCAGAAGTAGGCGGCAATGTTCATTCCTTTTACAAAGAGCTCGTTACCCACGAAATAGCAGAAAGCATCCTGAAGTGATACCTTCCCCTGCCGCACCGACTTTATCTCTGTGCCCACCAGCACCACTCCGGCGGTGTAGGTCTCGAGAAACTCGTAGTCGAAGCTTGCACGCTTATTGCGGATTTCAATGTTGGAACTCTTCGCCTTGCCCATTTCCTAAAGTTTGAAAATTTGCTTGATATCCTCCACCGCATCGAGTTTCTCCCAGGTGAAAAATTCAATTCCGTCCTTCACGTAGGGCTTGCGACCCATATGCCCGTAGGCTGCGGTAGGCTCGTAGATAGGGTTCTTCAAGCCTAAACGGCGGATGATTGCGGCTGGCCGCAGGTCGATGAACTGCGGGATGGCGGCCGAAATCTGCTCGTCGGGAACGATTCCGCTGCCGTAGCTGTCAACGAAAATGCTCACGGGGTGAGCTACGCCAATTGCATAGGCCAGCTGAACCAGGCATTCCCGGCAAACTCCGGCGGCAACAAGGTTCTTGGCAATGTAACGGGCGGCGTATGCGGCGCTGCGGTCAACCTTCGAGGGATCTTTTCCCGAAAAAGCGCCGCCGCCGTGGGCTCCGCGTCCTCCGTAAGTGTCAACGATGATTTTCCTTCCGGTAAGACCGGTATCTCCGGCGGGCCCGCCGATTACAAATTTCCCGGTGGGATTAACGTGCAGAATGAAGTTACCGTCGAAAAGGGCCGCGGTTTGAGCCGGCAGACTCTCTATGAGACGGGGCAGAACAATGGTGCGGACGTCGTTCTCTATCTTGAGGCGCATAGCTTCGTCCTCATTTCCTCCGGCTTGGGCAAGAAATTCGGGAGCCCGGAACTCATCGTGCTGCGTACTTAATATAATGGTATGCACGCGCAGAGGCTTGTGCTTTTCGGTGAATTCGATTGTGAACTGAGCCTTGGCGTCCGGGCGAAGATAGGGCATAGGGGAGTGCGGCTCCCGGCGAATGTCGGCCAGAATCCTAAGAATCCTGTGGCTCAGATACAGGGCAAAGGGCATATAGTCCTCGGTGTCCAGACAGGCATAGCCGAACATCATACCCTGGTCTCCGGCGCCCTGCGACATTTCGTCGGCGCGCACAACGCCACGGTGAATGTCGGCGCTCTGCTCGTGTATAGTGCTTATGACTCCGCAGGAGTCGGCGTCGAAACCGTATTCTGCCTTGGTGTAGCCTATGCGGCGGATTACTTTTCTAACTGTGGCGGGAATGTCCACGTATGCGTGTTCAGAGGCTACCTCGCCTCCAACAATTACAAGTCCCGACGTGCAGAATGTTTCGCAGGCAACGTGCGCCTGAGGGTCCTGACGCAGGAATTCGTCGAGAATTGCGTCTGAAATCTGGTCTGCTACTTTGTCGGGATGACCTTCGGAGACTGACTCCGATGTAAAGAGATGATTCATTTTTAGCATTTTTTAGACGAGGTTGCAAGCTTACAAATCTGTCCTCGTATGTTTACGGCGCAAAGATACTAATTTGTTGAAAAAAAGTTGATAAAAAATTTTAATAATTGCGCTTCTTGGTGTAAATTTGTGCTCGAAAAATAAAAACTATTCAAACGTTTTCATTTATGAAAAAATCACTAAAAGTTGTCCTGTCGTTAATCGCGACAGTTCTTTTTGTTGTTTCTGGCTACGCCCAGGTCACAACTTCATCTATGAACGGACGTGTCACAGATGCGTCGGGCACTGCTGTTGCAGGTGCAACAGTAGTAGCAGTTCATACCCCCTCCGGAACGCAGTACTACGCTATTGCCAACGAAGAGGGTAATTTCTTTATTAACGGTATGCGTGCCGGTGGTCCCTACGAGGTAGAGGTTTCCTGCCTGGGTTACCATTCTTACAAAGCTACAGATGTAACACTTTCTCTTGCAGAGGCTTATGCTCTCAAGGTCTCTCTGCTCGACGACAATCAGCAGATCGAGGCCGCCCTCGTTGTATCTGAGGCCGCTTCCAAGTTCGCAGCCGAAAAGACAGGTGCAGCAACAAACATCAACAGGAGTCAGATTGAGAATCTGCCCACCGTTAGCAGAAGCATTACCGACGTAACCCGCCTTTCTCCCTACGGAGGAAACGGAATGAGCTTCGCAGGCTCCGACGGTCGTCTTGCCAACTTCACCGTTGACGGTGCCGACTTCAACAACAACTTTGGTCTTAGCGACGGCCTTCCCGGTGGCGGCAACCCTATCTCAATCGACGCCATCGAGGAACTCCAGGTTGTGATTTCTCCCTTCGACGTACGCCAGACCAACTTCATCGGCGGTGGTGTGAACGCCATTACAAAGTCCGGTACCAACACTTTCAAGGGTAGCGCATACGTACACCACCGCAATGAGTTTATGCGTGGTGATACCGTTGACGGAGAGCAGATTTCCGGCGCTCGCGCGAAGGACCGCAATACAACCTACGGCTTTACTCTTGGAGGTCCTATCATCAAGAACAAACTCTTCTTCTTCGCAAACTTCGAAATGTCCAAGATACCTACCGAAGTGAACCGCTGGCGCGGATCTTCCGATGGAGTGTCCGATGCAAACAACTACATTTCCCGCACAACTCTGAAAGACCTCGAGGACGTTTCCAAGTTCGTTAAGGAGCACTACGGTTATGATACCGGTTCCTGGACAAACTTCCCCGCCGACGAGAGCAACACTAAGGTTCTTGCCCGTCTGGATTGGAATATCAACAGAGACCATCATCTTGCCGTACGTTACAATTACACCACAAACGACCAGTGGAATCCTGTGAACAAGACCTCTATGGACGGCGGCTCCCGAATGGTAAGTGCACGTATGTCCCAGAACTCAATGTCGTATGCAAATTCAATGTACACTATCCGTAACGTTGTGCATACCGTTTCTGCCGACCTCAACAGCCGCTTGGGAGACAATCTTTCCAACCAGCTCCTGTTCACCTATTCCAAGCTTGACGACATTCGCGGAACCAATTCCGACGAGCATTTCCCGTTTGTTGACATCACCAAGGACGGAGACAACTATCTTGCCCTGGGTTATGAACTTTTCACATACAGGAATGCCGTTCACAATACCCACCTCAGCGTAAAGGACGACCTCACCTGGTTCGGAGGAAATCATAAGGTTTTGGCCGGTATCCGTTTCGAGTACCAGCTTGCCGACAACATTTATATGCGTAGCGGTACCGGTTACTATCGTTACAACTCTTTGGAAGATTTCTTCAAGGGTGCAGTTCCCGATGTCTTCTGTCTCGATTATGCATATAACAGCAATCCAGATGCAGCTGCCCGAGTTCGCTTCTACAAGCCCAGCATCTATGCTCAGGACGAATGGACCATTTCAGACAAGTTCAAGCTTACCTACGGTGTCCGTATCGAGGGCCTCTTATTCAACAACTCAGACCTTATGACCAACAATGCCATTCTTGCACTGGACTATGAAGGACGTAAAATCGACACCGGCAAATGGCCCAACGCCAACGTGTCTTTCTCTCCCCGCGTAGGTTTCAACTGGGATGTTCTTGGAGACAAGAGCCTTAAGGTTCGCGGAGGTACCGGTCTGTTCACAGGACGTCTTCCTCTGGTATTCTTCACCAATATGCCCACCAACTCCGGTTTTGTGAAATATCAGGCACAGTTGAGCGCCGGCTCGAACTATAATAATCTTCCCGACGCAGTCAAGGCAAAATATCCCGATATGGCTTCCGTTATGGCAGCATTTGGAGGTGGTATCATTGTAGGTGCAGACGGAAGACCCAGTTATGATGCTATGAGGGCAAAACTCATTGAAATGGGCTTCCCCGAGACTTATGAACCGGATAAAGGAACTAAACCCAGTTCGGTCAACGCAGTAGATCCAAAATTCAAGATGCCTCAGGTTTGGAAGACTTCTCTTGCTATCGACTATGCATTCCCTACCTCATTCCCTATGAGCCTTTCTGTGGAGGGAATATTCAACAAGACCGTGAATGCAGTCTGCATTTCAGACTGGTCAATACCTTCTGTTGCCGGGTACGCAAGATTCAACGGAGTTGACAACCGTCCCATCTATCCCAGCGGTTTCCGTACCAATACCAAGGCTTTTGTTCTTGAGAACACCAACCAGGGTTACGGATGGAGCGCAAATGCATCATTCTCTATCCAGCCCGTCAAGGAACTCACAATCACCGCTTCCTACCTCCATACTGTTAACAAAGAAATTACCGGTATGCCCGGTTCTGCAGCCGAGTCTGCGTTCACATACGTTCCCACAACCGAGGGTCCCAACAATATCAAACTGCATAACTCACAGTATGTTACACCAGACCGTGTAGTTGCATCCCTTACACACCACGACCACAGTGGAAACCACTTCAGCTTCATATACGAAGCCTGGAGGGGAGGTTACAACTACTCTTATATGATGACCAACGATATGAACGGCGACGGTTACAACTACGACTCAGTTTATATTCCCACCGATGCTCAGGTTGCCAACAAGGAGATGAGGTTCGTTTCTCAGGACGACGCAGATCGTTACCTCGCATTCATTCACAACGATCCTTATCTGAGCAGGCATCAGGGACAGTACGCCGAGGGTTACAGCGTTTACTCACCTTGGGTACACAGGATTGATTTCAGCTACAAGCACGACTTTGTTCTTTCATCTACAAAGACCCACAAGACTTCCAACATTATCCAGCTCTGCTTCGATATCAAGAACCTGCTGAACATCTTCAACAGCTCTTGGGGAGTTTCCAAGTATCTCAATCCCGAATTCGGAACCGATGCACGTATTCTCAAGTACGAAGGAGCCGATGCCGATGGCTACGCAACCTTCTCTACACCTTCCTTCATCAGTGGCTCAACACAGACCTTCACTCCCAACCACGCTCTTGGACAGTGCTGGAATGCATCCATTGGTATAAAGTATTTGTTCAATTAATATAATCCGGTTATAAGTATGAAAATCGTAAAAATTCTTTCTGCTTTTGCAGCCGTTTGCGCTCTTGTAATCGGATGTGCAAAAGAGGGTCCTACCGTTCTCAAAGAGATTCAGGTTTCTTCTTCTTATGTTGGTATTCCCACGAATGGTGGTTCCAAGACCATTACTGTTACAGCAACTGATTCCTGGTCAATCAACGAGATTCCTCAGTGGCTCACCATTTCTCCTGCCAGCGGCAGTGCCGGTGAGACTACCGTTACTTTCACTGCCGGCAAAGCTCTCTCCAACAACGAAAATACAGTTAAGATTGTATGTGCGGGCAAGTCGCAGAGCATTATCGTAAAGCAGCTTGCCGAAAAGGTTGAGCCTAAGGTTTTGACGGTTTCAGAGGCTATTGCAATATGCAACAAACTTACTGACCAAGAAATAGCCCCGGGTACTTATCGTGTCAAAGGTGTTGTTTGCAGCATTGTCGAACTCAGCGAAAGTTATGGAAACGTTACTTTCTTTATTTCCGATGACGGTAAGAATGCGGATGGTAAAAGGTTCGAGGTTTATCGTGCACTTTGGCTCAACGGCGCAAAATTCAAGGCTGGGGATAGCCTTGAAATTGGTGACGAAGTAATTATCGAGGGTCAGATTATGAATTATAAAGGAACTCCCGAAACAAAAGAAGGACAGGCTTTCGTTTACCAAATCAACAAATCCCTCATCAA
>JAKSKE010000032.1 GCA_024401895.1 Bacteroidales bacterium | reverse complement strand
AGTAAAATCGGCTAGCCGAAATATCAGGTTGAAAAGACATACTCCCTCTTCTATTTTTCATCTTCCATATACAGATCATCGACGATTGCGTGTTCTTCAAGTACCTTGTTCCGAGAGGTGAAGCCTATGACAAGAAATACGAGGAGAAACTGCGGAAGGATGACAAATAGAGTGGCAAGACTTACATGTTTGCATTCCATACGCATGAACGTTTTGTCCTGGCAGTATGGCCCGGATTATTTTTGCAATATGTTCGTGATGTTGCGAAATTGAAGTATATTTGGCAATCCACTGACGGATTGAAACTATGCTGTTAGCTAGATATAATGCACTGACAACGGACATACAAATGTTACCGACAATCAGATGAAGTGCCAGTTGGACGATATTCACGACAAGCCAGGCCACCCAGCAATCCCATTTCTTAAGGGCGTTGAGAGTCTGGGCAACAAGCATCAGAATGGTCAGGCAGGAATCCAGATAGGGATGCGGGTCCACAGGGAAGAACCTGTCAAGCAGCATGCCCCAAACGGCGGTCGCCACGAACACCGTCGCCACAGTGATGATCCTCCCCACGTTGGAAAGGGTGGATACCTTATGAACCACACAGACCGCTATCGAATCAATGTTCTCAAAGTTTTTGTCATATGCTTAAAAAAAATGACTAATATTGCAATTGTGAACTTTACGGTATGAGTACTGAAACTTTGTGCGGTGAAGAATACTTGAGGATGCTGAAAAATGGCGCCTCGCAATTGAATTCCAACCGCAAGATCGTCAATGACCTAAATGTATTCCCTGTCCCCGATGGAGACACGGGTGATAATATGTATATGACCATCCGTTCCGGATGCGATGCGGTTTCTTCCAAAGACATTGCTTCAATCGAGAATGTGGCGTCAGCCGCATCCAAGGGTATGCTTCTTGGAGCCAGAGGCAATTCGGGGGTGATTCTGTCCCGTTTTTTTGCCGGGGTGGCCAAGGGCCTGTCCGGAGTGGAGACCGCACGGCTTGAGGATTGGTGCAGGGCGATGGAGTCCGGGGTCGCCGAAGCTTATGCGTCGGTTGTTGTCCCTGTGGAGGGAACCATCCTTACGGTCGTAAGAGAATCGGTTGCCAAAGCGAATTCGGTTTCTGTGGAGGGGTTTGACGGCTGGTTCGAAGCATTCCGGAAAGAACTGTCCGCTTCTTTGAACCGTACCCCGGAACTGTTGGATGTCTTGAGGAACGCAGGTGTCGTGGACAGTGGCGGCGCCGGTTTCGCGTATATAGCGGAAGGAATGGAGGCGGCTCTGTCCGGGAAAGCGGTGGATGATAGTGATGGAGTTTCCCTTCAAGATTCCCAGAAACTTGACCTGTCGGCTTTCACCGAGGATAGTATCCTGGAATTCGGATATTGTACGGAGTTCCTGCTCCGGCTCCAGAGTTCCAAGGTGAGTCTCGATTCTTTCGATGAGAGTGTAATAAAGGAATATCTTGAAAAGGCTGGGGGCAGCCTGGTATTTTTCCGTGAGGGCAGCATTATTAAGGTGCATATCCACACAAGAACACCGGGTGATATTTTGAATGCCTGCCAGCAGTGGGGCGAATACCTCACAATAAAGATAGAGAATATGACCCTTCAGCATCACGGGGACAGGATGGAGAAAGTGGTTTCCGGCCCAAGGAAGCAGGTTGCCGTGGTGACTGTGGTCTCCGGTGAAGGACTTTCTGCGCTTTTCAAGGATATGGGGGCTGATCTCGTGATAGAAGGAGGGCAGACGATGAACCCTTCGTCTGAAGATTTCATCAGGGCCTTCGACAAGGTGAACTCCGCGCTGGTATATGTACTCCCTAACAATTCCAATATAATAATGGCGGCGCAGCAGGCGGCTTCCCTTTACGGGAAATCGGAAGTGTGCGTCCTCCCGACAAGGACTATCGGTGCCGGATACGCCGTACTCGGCTCTGTCGATTTCCACAGTTCGTCCAAGGCTGACGTGGAGCGGGAGGTTGAGGATATTTCCGGACAGGTGGTAACAGGAATGATTTCGACTGCCGTACGCGACACGGCGGAAGTCAAGGAAGGCGAATACATCGGTTTCTCCTCTTCGGACATACTTTGCAGTTCATCTGACCGATCTTGTGTTCTCGTGAAGATGTGTGAAGCATTGGAGGCCGGAAAGTATGATGTGATGCTGGTCATCAAAGGGAAGAATGCCCCTCGGAAAGAGGCGGAAGACGTGGTGAAGGAATTGCAGGACAAGTATGTGAGGTCGGAGATTGTACTTGTGGACGGCGGCCAGCCTGTCTATGATTATATAATTGTATTAGAATAAACGTTATGTGGACTTATTTTACGGATACGGATTGTGACGTGACACCTGCCTTGGCAGCCGGATACGGCTTCAAGTTGATAAGTATGCCATACAGTGTGGATGCCAGCACCACTTATCCTTATGTGGATTTCAAGGAGTTCGACTCGCATTCCTTCTATGATATGCTGCGTTCGGGGGTGCTCCCTTCTACGAGTGCCATAAGCGAACAGCAGTACATCGATTATTTCGAGCCTGAGTTCGCAGCCGGGAACGACATTTTCTATGTCCATTTCTCCGCCGCTATGACTATGACTTTCGGGAATATGGCTTCTGCTCTTGCCTCGCTCAAGGAGAAATACCCGGAAAGGAAGTTCCTTGAAGTCGACACCAAGGGAATCACCATAGTGAGCTATCTTATTTTCCGTGAGATAGGGGATATGCTCAAGAGCGGCAGAAGCGTCGAGGAAATCGTGGAATGGAGCCGTACGGAAGTTGACAGGTATTCCCAGTATTTCTTTGCCGACGACCTCAAGTTCTTCAAGAGAAGCGGACGTGTCGGAGGTATTGCCGCCACAATGGGGGGCCTGATAGGAATCCGCCCGATAATTCATATGAGCGCAGAGGGGAAGATGGAGAGCATAGGCAAGGAGAAAGGACGCATAAACGCTATGGAACGTCTTGTTTCCTACGTTGAGGAGTTCGGGGACGACATCAGGAACCACAGGTTCATAATAGGTCATACGGATGCGCCGGAACTTGCATCCGAACTCTCCGGTATGTTGAAGGAGAAGTTCCGTGAACTCGAAATTGAATTTGTCGTGACCAATCCTACTGCCGGAAGCCATTGTGGCCCTAACGGAGTAGGGGTGGCTTTCCATTCAATACACAGATAAGATGATTGTCGTAAAGGAAGTCCTCACTGCCAGACAGCGGAGGGAGTTCATCAATTTCCCTGTAAAGCTGTATAAGGGCAATCCGTGCTATGTGCCGGCGCTTTATATGGATGAGAAGAAGATATTCCGCAAGGATTATGTCTATTATGACACCAGCGAGGCGGTATACTTCAACGCTTACAAGGATGGTGTCATATCCGGCAGGATAAGCGGTATCCTCCAGAAGTCCAGCAATGAGAAATGGGGGCAGAAGCGTGTGAGGTTCACAAGGTTTGACGTGGTGGACGATTTCGAGGTCGCCCGGGAGCTTTTTGACAAGGTGGAGCAGTGGGCGCGTTCCAAGGGAATGGAGGAAGTATGCGGTCCTCTTGGCTTCTCCGACCTTGAGAGGGAGGGCCTGCTGATCGAGGGTTTTGACCAGCCTTCCACTTTCGAGGAGTCATACAATTATGATTATTATCAGAGCTTCATAGAACGCCTGGGCTACTCCAAGGAAGTGGATTGGACCGAGAGCCAGATCCGTGCTCCAAAGGACCCTGAATCACTGGAGGAAATGGAGAAGATGGCTTCTTTCGTAATGAAGAGATACAAACTTCATTTCGGGGAGGCCCGCAACGCCAGGGATTTTCTGAAGAAGTATTCGGACGGACTCTTCGAAGTGCTGGACAAGTCCTATGACAAGATATACGGCACTGTCCCTTTCACTGACGGGATGAAGAAACTGATGATAGACAATTTCAATCTTATCATTGACACGGATCACTCCGCCGTGATACTGGACGAGAATGACAGGGTTGTCTGCCTCGGGCTTTGTTTCCCCGCTATCGCCGAACCCGTGAAAAAATCAGGAGGGCGTCTGACACCTCTTGCCCTTGTCCGCATATTGAGATTGCTGAAACATCCAAAGACCATTGACCTCGCTCTGATAGGTGTCGATCCTGAATATCTCAACAGGGGAGTCAGTGCCGTCTTTGCCTGGGAACTGGCTAAGATGCTGCAGGCTCCCGGGGTGGAATATGCCGACACGAACCTTAATCTCGAGGATAATTATGCCATTCAGAACCTTTGGAAGCGTTTTGACGAAAGGAAGAACAAACGCCGCCGTTCATATCATAAGAAACTGGTATGATAAGAATTGTCGTTGATTGTTTCGGGGGCGACCACAGCCCCAAGGCAAATGTTGACGGAAGCCTGTCCTCCCTTTGCCGGCATAAGGACCTCCAGCTCATCCTTACCGGGGACAAATCCCTGCTCGAGAAGGAACTGGATGGAAAGAGTTATGATACATCACGTCTGGAGATAGTCCATGCTCCGGAGGTTGTCGGCTGCGATGAAAAGCCGACGGATGTGATACGCCTCAAGAAAGAGAGCTCCATGATAAAGGCCGTGCGTCTGCTGCGCGATAATGATGATGTGTCCGGAATGGTCAGCACAGGTTCCACCGGAGCGCTTGTGGCAGGGACCCTTACCCGTCTGGGCACTATCAGGGGCGTCATCAGGCCGGCTTTCTGCCCTATACTTCCCACGATGACAGGAGGTGTTGTGGGTATCTGCGACAGTGGCGCCAACGTGGAAGTCAACTCCGATTACCTGAAGCAGTTTGCGATAATGTCCTCTCTTTATCTTGAGAATGTCTATGGCGTTTCAAAACCGAGGGTGGCATTGCTTAATGTGGGTGTCGAGGCGGAAAAAGGGGATACCATACGCAAGGAAGCGTACGAAAAACTGTCCGGCCTGGAATGTATCAACTTTGTCGGGAATATGGAAAGCAGGGATTTGCTTTCAGGGTCGTACGACGTCGTGGTGTGTGATGGCTTCTCCGGCAATGTACTCATAAAGGCAACCGAAGGGACCGCCCTCGAACTACTGCTCAAGGTCAAGGATACGATTTACTCCAGGACTGCATACAAGATCGGGGCCCTGTTCCAGAAAAGGATGTTCCGGGACCTCAAGGAATTCATGAATTATCAGAATTATGGTGGAAGCGTACTGCTTGGCACGTCCAAGGTGGTGGTCAAAGGCCACGGAAGCAGCAAGGCCGTCGCCGTAGAAAAATGCATCGAACAGGCCTATATGATGGAGGCCAGCGCCCTGTCATCCAAGATAGAGGAGGCTATTGAAAAATACGACAATTACGAAGAATAATATGTTTGACGAAGTACAGAAAATCCTTGCGAAGCAGCTTCGCATAGATCCGTCCAGAGTACAGATAGACTCCAGGATACAGGCTGACCTTGGGGCGGATTCGCTCAATATCCTGCAGCTGCTGATGAAAATTGAAGACGATTACGGCATAGTCATTCCGGACGAGGAGCTTGCCGATTTCGAGACGGTCAGAGATGTCGTCAATTATCTGGATTCGCAGAAAAAGGACTCCTGAAGTCACCCTGATGGGAACCTTCTTTATCCGCTCAATCAATAAGGGATATTTAAACTTCGTTGTTGATAAGTGAAAAAAGAACGAATAATCAAAGATTCAAAATAATGTTGATATCGTTGAATAAAATTTCATACAACGTAAGCTTTTGCATTCCATACCCATGTTGAACTAACCCCATAAACTATTGATATACAACTATTTACCGATGCAGAAGCGCCCAAAAATCTCTCCTAGGACTTCTTCGGTGCCAATCTGCCTGCCAAATATTTCATTGAGAGCGTCTATCGCGGTACGAAGGTCAAGGCAGATGAGTTCGGTCTGGGTGCCGGAGTCGAGGCCACGGCGTACGGCGCACAAGGCGGAAGC
The DNA here is from genome assembly GCA_024401895.1 of Bacteroidales bacterium. GTDB lineage: Bacteria > Bacteroidota > Bacteroidia > Bacteroidales > UBA932 > Cryptobacteroides. The sequence goes on along the minus strand of JAKSKE010000032.1, from coordinate 10,297 downwards.
GGCACGGCGGAGGGCGTGACAGTGGCGTTCGTTGCTCACCATCAGATGGTCGGTGTCAAAATTAACCGATTTGCAAATACGGTCGCGCAGCTCGTCGAGTCCGTCTCCATTCAAGGCACTGATTCCCAGCATTCCTTCCGGGGCGGGGGAGAGGTCCACTTTGTTCACAACGGTTATGAGCGTCTGGTCTCCCGATAAACGGCTTCTAATCTCTTCTTCGTATCTGCACTTACAGGGCACTCCACCCTCGCCAGTCACCACTGCACCAGCCAAAGCTCCAACCACACCACCATCCGAACCAGCCAAAGCTCCAACCACTCCACCATCCGAACCAGCCAAAGCTCCAACCACTCCACCATCCAAACCTAAACCAGCCAACTCTGCTCCATCCACTACCAGCACCACAATTGCAGCGCGTTCTATGGCCGCGTAAGAGCGTTCGATTCCTATCTTTTCAATGGCGTCGCCCGATTCCCTGAGCCCGGCTGTATCTATGAAGCGGAACTTGATTCCGCCTATGTTCAGAGTTTCCTCCACGGTATCGCGGGTGGTTCCCGGAATGTCCGACACAATAGCCCTGTCTTCCCCCAGCAGAGCGTTCAGCAGTGTGCTTTTCCCGGAATTAGGCTCACCCACAATAGCCACGCTCACACCCTGGCGCAGGGCATTGCCCAATCTGAAAGAATCCACCAGCCGATTCACTTCGGCGAGAGCATCATCCAGCAGACGGCGCAGTCTTTCGCGGGAGGCGAACTCCACGTCCTCTTCGCTGAAGTCCAGTTCGAGTTCCAGCAGAGAACTCAATTCCACCAGCTCATTCCGGAGAGACGACAATCCTTCCGAATATTTACCTCTCAACTGATCCAGGGCGAGCTTGTGCTGAATGCGACTCTCGCTCGCAATGAGGTCGGCCACGGCCTCGGCCTGAGCCAAATCCATCTTCCCGTTCACAAAAGCCCGGCGGGTGAACTCTCCGGGGGCGGCCGTACGGGCACCGTTGTCCACCAGCATTTCCAGCAGACGGCTCACAATGAAAGGGGAGCAGTGGCAGGATATTTCGGCCGAATCTTCGCCGGTATAACTGCGGGGAGCCTTGAAAATTCCCACCAGCACTTCATCCAGTCCCGGCACAACACCGTACTTAACCCTTCCGCCTTCCAGAACGGGAGACCGGAACTCTACCACCTTGGACAGAATCTCAAAGGTGCGTGGCCCGCTGATTCGAATAACTGCTATGGCCGCACCCGATGTGCCTGTGGCAGGCGCGCATATAGTATCTTCTATCATAGGCTTCCGCCGCCAATGAATCCTCTTATAAGTGAAGTTGCAGGCACATCCTTGTCACTCACCGGCGTGAAATGCTTCAGAATTTTTATAAGCCTGTTGGCTTCACTGTACTCGTCCCTGTTCTTTGGAACGGTAGCCAGGATTGCCTGGGCGTGAGACCGGAGCACCGCGAATTCCACAAGGTAAGCCGAATTGAAAAGCACGTCGGCGCTTTCCTGGTAAGGGTATATCCACTTCACCTCAGACTTGCGCACGTTCGGCCAGTTGCTGATTGTCTGACAGGCCGTATATGAGCCGTTGTTATAGTCGCGCACAATCCTTCTCAAAAGACGGTTGTCGCTGGTAGCTACCGAATTGTGGTCGTCCAGGGATATACTGGTTATGGCATTGATGAATATCTTGAATTTCAGGCTTTCGTCAACTTTGTCGGTCAGTTTAGGATTCAGCGCGTGGATTCCTTCTATGAGCAGAACCGTGTCCTTGCCTATCGAAAGTTTCTTGCCGTTGTATTCCCGAATTCCCGTCACAAAGTTGTATTCGGGCACTTCCACTTCCTCTCCGGCCAGCAGTCTCAGCACGTCGGCCTGCAGGGCGTCGTGATCCACTGTGTCAAAGTTGTCGAAGTCGTAATGGCCATCGGGCAGCAGGGGAGTGTCGAGCCTGTTCACAAAGTAGTCGTCTGTCGAGAAAGAAACCGGTTTCAGCCCGCAGGCCTTAAGCTGAATGCTCAGCCGCTTGCATACCGTGGTCTTGCCGCTGCTGCTGGGGCCGGTTATAAGCACCAGCCTTGTGCCGCATTCGCGGTAGCGCTTCTTGATTTCCTCGGCAATCTGCACGATTTTCTTTTCCTGCAGCGCCTCGGCCACCTGGATAAGGTCGGTAACGTACCCGTTTCTAATGGCAATGTTAACGTCCCCCACGGTTCTGAGGCCCATAATGTTGTTCCATTCGGCATTCTCCTTCATAACTTCCAGCGTCTTGGGCTGTTCCACAAAGGGAGCCAGCTTCGACGGTTCGTGCCTGTCCGGAACCCGCAGCAGCATTCCTCCGCCGAAAGGCTCCAGCCCCCATACCTTCAGGTATCCCACCGACGGCAACATTACGTCGTAATACATATCGGGGGTACCGTCCAGGGTATAGTAGCTGGAATACACATTGCCTTCGGTCTCCAGGAGTTTCACCTTGTCGTCGAAATTGAGGGAACGGAAAAGCTCAATAGCTTCTTCGGTATGCACTTCGTGCCTGTGGAATTCCTCGTCCCGCTCTACAAGTTCATGCATCCGCGCCTTGATACGGTCTATACAGGAATTGTCCCTAACAGAACCGTCGGGCGAAATCACTTCACAGAAATATCCCTTGGAGATGGGTCTGCGCATAGTTATTCTGCAACCGGGGCAAATGTCTGTCACCGCCTTCGCAAGCAGGAAGCACAGAGAGCGGCAATACACGCTCCTGCCGGCATACGAAGAATAATCCAGGAACTGGACGTCGCGATTGGTGTACAGGCGGAACTTCAAACCTTCCACCACATTGTTCACCTTTGCCGCCAGCACCGGCAGAGGACGTTCGAAATTGAATTTGTCCAGAATGTCAATCAGCAGACTGCCTTCCGGAAATTCCAGGGTTTCCCCCGAGTTCTTGCAAAATACCTTAACCATTTTTATCTGTAGTCTTTTGAACTGACCTTATTCATATTGTCCAGAAGCTGCTCGTTGGTCTTATAGTCGTCCATAAGCTGCAGCATAAAGTTCATAGCCTCGATGGATGTCATTTCGGCCAGCATCTTGCGCAGAATCCAGATTCGGTTGCCTATGCTACGCTCAAACAGCAGGTCATCCCTTCTGGTACCGGACAGCAACAGGTTCACTGCCGGGAAGATTCGCCGGTTGCTCAGGTTCCTGTCCAACTGGAGCTCCATATTGCCGGTGCCCTTGAATTCCTCGAAAATAACGTCGTCCATCTTCGAGCCGGTCTCGGTAAGGGCGGTAGCAATAATGGTAAGGGAGCCCCCTCCCTCGATGTTTCTGGCTGCGCCGAAGAATCTCTTCGGTTTCTGCAGGGCATTGGCGTCCACACCGCCGGAAAGCACTTTTCCGGATGCCGGCTGAACCGTATTGTAGGCCCTTGCCAGACGGGTGATGGAATCCAGCAGAATAACCACGTCGTGCCCGCACTCCACCATCCTGCGAGCCTTCTCAATGACCATATTCGCCACCTTCACGTGACGTTCGGCCGGTTCGTCGAATGTAGAGGCAACCACCTCTGCCTTAACGCTGCGCTGCATATCGGTCACCTCTTCGGGACGTTCGTCGATGAGCAGCACAATCTCGTAAACTTCGGGATGATTGTCGGCAATGGCATTCGCAATGCTCTTGAGCAGCATTGTCTTACCTGTTTTGGGCTGAGCCACGATAAGTCCTCTCTGGCCCTTGCCGATGGGGGCGAACATATCCACTATCCGGCACGAAGGATCTTTTTCGTGACCGTTCCCAAGAAGATTGAATTTCTCTTCGGGGAAGAGGGGAGTAAGGAAATCGAAGGGCACTCTGTCGCGGATGAACTGCGGGGTGCGGCCGTTGACCGTCCGAATCGACACCAGAGGGAAATATTTGTCGCCCTCGCGGGGAGGTCTGATTTCGCCGCAAACGGTATCTCCGTTCTTAAGAGCATTGGACTTTATCTGATTCTGCGAAACGTAAATGTCGTCGGGGGAGTTCAGATAATTGTAGTCCGACGAACGGAGGAACCCGTATCCGTCGGGCATCACCTCAAGAACACCGGTAGCGGTTACCGTACCCTCATACTGGGGAATGCGGGGCTTTTCAGGTTTATCCTGTTTTTCGGGTTTGTCCTGCTTCTCCTGTTTCTCAGGCTTTTCCGGTTTATCCTGCTTCTCGGGTTTTAGGTCTTCTTTAATTACGGGCTTGGGCTGTTCTGCAGTTTCGGCCTTCTGCTTTTGTTTCTGCCGGCGTTTTCTGTCCTGCTTCGGCTCCTGTTTCGTTTCCGGCTTCGATTCAGCGGCAGGTTCCTTTGCCGGAACGGGCTCGGCCTTGGCTTCCGCTTTCGCCGGCTTGGGTTCTGCGGCTGGCTTAACAACTGCTTCGGGCTTTGGCTCCTCGGCCTTGGGCTGTTTTGCCGGACGGCCTCTGCGAGCCTTCTTGACTTCTTTAACTTCGGGTTTTACCGATTCAATGATTGCTTGCGCATCAAGGATAGACCAGGCCAGCTTTTCGCTTGAAATACGTTTGCTGACCTTAACATTCAATTCCTTGGCTACGGACTCGAGCTCTTCTCTACTCATCACGCTCAAGTCATGGAGGCTGTATGTCATAAATTTATGTATAAGATGATTTAACTGCCGCGAAAAACGGCAGTGCAAATATAGTAAATTTTTTAATTATCCCGCCAGTTGCTGGATTTTCTGAAGCGAAGAAGGTCGGCGAGAGTAGATGCGTTGGCGGCAATTCTGAAGCTGTACGACTTGTAGGTTCCCAGAGGCACCCACATTACCGAGATGTTGAAACAGTGCAGATCGTAGGTGGCATTGATCTGGGTCGTCGTAACCTGCATTGCAGTAAAGTCGAATCCGCTGGTAAAGTTTATGCTCATCTTTGGAGTAAGCTTAATGTTACCGTTCAAATTAAGGTAATGGTTAAGCTTGGGGGTCGCCTTGAAATGCCCCTCGTTGAAGGCATAGGACATATTCAGGCTCAGATTGTAGCTGAAGTTCAGCGACCACGGAGCATTGGTGTTGGTATAGTACAGCCATCCGCCCGGAATGAATTCGTTGGTCACGGGATGGTAGTACTGCTTCTGATAGTAATCCACGGCGCTCTGAACCTTGGTCGCCGTGCCTTCATTCCCCTGGGTCTTTCCTTCGCCCTGAATGGCGTACGAAAGGGACGTGTTGAATGTCTGCAAACGCATAAGGCCCTGATGGGAGGCTACGGCCAGACGATTGTAGCGGGTACCTTTCTCGTTTATGGCATAGGGGTCGAAACTGGCGCTTGCGCTCAGGTTGACTTTACTGAACAGATTGGTGCTCAAAGACATAGAGATTGTGCTCAGACGCATTGAGTCGGCCATGAAATTATAGCTTCCGCCAATTCTGAAATTATCTATGAGCTTGACTTTCTTGCTGCCTACTCCCGACGTATCGGCCAGGTCGCGCACCTTGGCCTCAAGGTTATTGTCCAACGAGAAATTGAGCGAAGCGCTCTGGCGGGATTTACCCTGCCCGTACAGGTTGTACTCGTAACTCTTCTCGTTGCCCATCGCATCTATATAATTGAGTGTGCGGTAGCCGTTGGCGGCAAAGGACTGGTCGGGAACCCAGCTGGCACTTACCGATGGCGACAACACGTGTCGGATAGCCATAAGGTTGCTCTTGCCTCCGAACATATACATACCGTAGAGCCGGGTGTTCATTGACATCGCCATCGAATAGTTCTGGAATATTCCGAAATGCTGGAACTGCCCGCCCTGGACTGGCACAACCTTGTCTGCCTCGGGGTCGTATTTGTATTCCGTAGCACGGAAGTACCATTTCTGGCCGTAAGAGAAAGACGGGTTCACGTTGATGTACTTGAAGAGCGTGAACGAGGGGAGTCCTATGTTGAAGTTGTGGTTCATACCGTTGTTCATCTTGTCGAAGAACCCGGGCTTGTTGAACTCACTGGCCTTAAAGTCTATGCTGTTGTTGAACGAGGTGCTGTAGCTGAGCGAGAACTTCTCGTAGAAACGTTCCTTGCCCACCCTTTCCTTTCTCTTGAAGGGATAGAAGGTGCTCACCGAGAAGGATATGTTAGGCAGGGAAATGTGGTACGAAGAGTCCCGGCTGTTCTGGCTGTGGAGTCCGTTCACCGACAGATTGATTTTTCCGTTCCAGTTATGCGAGAAAGAGATGGAAGACCCCACCTGGTTGTTCAGGGCCTCGTCTATGCTCTGCAGGTTGTACTTGCTGTTGGAAGGACTGGAGAAATTGACCGATGCCGAGAAAGTGGAACCTGGCATAGACTTGGGGTCCTGCGAGTGAGACCATTTCACGGCAAAGTTGTTCATTTCGCTGTATTCGCTGGTGCCCTTTTCTCCGGTTACGTCGTGGGAGTAGGTTAGGCCCACGTTTCCTGAAAACTTATAGTTTACCTTGTATCTCGAATTCACCTCCACTGCCCAGGAACCAAGGGTGTAGTAGTCGCCCGTGATTGAGAAGTCAAAGTAGTCGCCCAGCACGAAATAGGCTCCGGCTCCCCGCACGTAAAAACCTCTCCGCTCCTCTTCTCCAAAATTGGGCATAAGCAGACCTGTAGCCCGCTGGGGACGCTGGGGAATGAAGCCGAACGGAATTCCGACAAAATAGAGAGGAACGTCCTCCACCACCATACAGGCCGGCCCGAATACCGTTCTCTGCTTGGGTTTGGTCATAACCTTGGCCGAACTCAGCGCAAGGTAATAGTGCGGATGCTCCAGTTCGCATACGGTATATTTGCCACCCGTCATATTTACAGACCGGTCTTCGAACATCTTTATGTTATGTCCGTGCATCATAGCCTGGTCCTGGGAGGTTATCATATCGTGAATCTTGGCCTTCTTCGTGTTGAAATTATAGTAAACCTCCTTCATTCCATAGGTCTGGCCGCCCTGGGTCATCTTCGGTTGTCCCACCCATTCTCCGGTCAGGCTGTCCAGCTTGCCATAAGCGTAAACAATTCCGGAATTGAGGTCATATTCCATAAACTCCGACTCCAGCTTCATATCCTGGTAGGTTACCTTGACGTCTCCGTAGTAATATATGAGGCGCCGTCCGTCAGAAAGGACCTCCACTATGGAATCCCTGGCAGCGGAGAATGCCGGATAGTCGAGCGAACTCTTGGACAGCATCTCCAGAGAGTCGGCATTGAATGTCACGAGGCTGTCCGATGGCTGAACCTGAATGGCAACGCTGTCCGCAACGGCTGTAGAATCGGCCAAACGGGTCTGGGCAGAAAGACGATTCCCCACACACATCAGCAGAACAATGACGGTTGCCAGATATTTGATGTTCAGTTTGTGCAAATTATTTAGTATTTTTGCAAAATACAAATGTAGTAATTTTTCTCAAATGAAACGTTATTTCTGCTTCCTCATAGCTTCCATATTCCTTGCCAGCCCGCTACTGGCCGGAAGTTTCGCTCTTAAGACTGTAGTCATTGATGCCGGACACGGAGGAAAAGACCCAGGGTGCGTCAGCAAAGACCGCAAACTTTATGAAAAGAACATAACTCTGGACATAGCCTGCAAGCTCCGCGACAAAATCAAGGAGGCGTATCCCAACGTAAAGGTTGTGCTCACCCGGGACAGCGACAAGTTCGTGGAACTGGGAGACCGGGCCGCAATTGCAAACAAAGCCGGTGCCAATCTTTTCATATCGATTCATATCAATGCATCCAGGAACACCTCGGCGAACGGCTACTCAATGCACGTGCTCGGCCAGTCGAGCAAAAAGGACCGGGACCTATTCGCCTATAATATGGATGTTGTGCAGCGCGAGAATGCGGTTATGATGCTCGAAGACGACTACACCACAAAATATGCCGACTTCGACCCCGAAGACACAAAATCCTTTATCTTCCTGCAACTTATGCAGAACGCCAATCTGGAGCAGAGCCTCGATTTTGCTCAGATTGTAATGGATAACCTCAAGGGCGGCCCCATAAAGGTTGACCGCGGAATATGGCAGGATCCTTTCTATGTGCTTTGGAAAACATCTATGCCGGCCGTACTGGTTGAATTCGGCTTCCTTTCCAACCCCACCGAGGCTCAGACTCTTAATCAGGATGCCAACCGGGACAAGTTGGCCGGAATCCTCTTCAAGTCATTCAAAGAATACAAAGCCAAATACGAAAGTTCTGTTTCAACTCCGGCAGAACCTGAAAAGCCCGAGACTGAAGTCAAGCCCGTAAATGAAGCCAAACCTGAAACTGACGTCAAGCCCGCGCCCGTGTCCGAATCCAAACCGTCCGAAACTTCCGGCGGCACAGGGGAGCAGGTACGCTACGGCATACAGATTTTTGCAAGTTCCCGAAACCTCAAGAGCAGCGATCCTGCGTTTATGGGGTATAACCCCGAGGTATTCGGAAGTGAAATCAAAAAATACGTGATATGCACCGGCACCACCTTGGCAAACGTAAGAAAAAAACTTCCCGATATAAAGAAAAAATACAAAGATGCTTTTGTTGTAAGAATTGAAGGTGAAAATCTTTTTATCGAAAAATAAAAAATATCGAATCAATAAAATATCCCGCTCGAGACTCTCCGGCGGGATATTTTATTTAAAGTGCTAATTTAGAAATATTTTAAATCATACCAATGTTGAAATACAACAACTTAACAATCATAAGGCCTTATAAGTGATTATTAATCAATATTATATAAAGAATATTCCGGAGGCGAATCACGAAATATTTAAGATGAAAAATTCAAAAAAACAATAGCAGTATAATTTTTTTATTACTTTTTTTTCACCCATTTTTGCACCGGTGAAACAAGATAAGCACATAGAGATTTGGAACAGTTGCCTGAACATCATTTCAAGCAACATTGAACCGCAACAGTACAAGATTTGGTTTGAGCCCATCAAACCCGTCTCGCTGGTCGATTCTTCTCTTACAGTAGAGGTTCCTTCTCAGTTTTTCTGCGAATACCTCGAGGAATCCTACCTCGAACTCATAAAGGCAACCTTGAAAAGGGTTCTGGGTGCCGATGCCAAGCTTTTCTTCCGCATCTATCCCATAGAAGGCAAGAAGGCCATCACCTTCAGTTCTTCAGAAGGCATTGCACATTCCAACCGGCCTATCCCTGTGGGCAGTTTCCACAACACCATAAATCCCGGCGCCTTTGTATATCCCGGGCTGGAACCTGTCAAAATCGAGACAAACCTCAATCCCGAATACAATTTCAGGACAATGGTGCAGGGGAGTTGCAACAAACTTGCGCTCTCGGCGGCAAAGCATATCGCAACGTCCCCCGGCAGGAATCCGTACAATCCTCTGTTCGTTTTCGGAGGCTCAGGTGTGGGCAAAACCCACCTCTCGCAGGCTATCGGCAATGCCGTCAAGGAGAAATTCCCCGAGAAGATTGTGCTTTACGTCAACGGCAACGATTTCAAGCTCCAGTATATGGAGGCCGTCAATGACCTTAACAAACTTCCGGAATTCCTTTCCTTCTATATGAAGATAGACGTGCTCATCATAGACGATGTCCACGACCTACGCGGCCAGGGTTCCCAAAAAGCACTGTTCACCATCTTCAATCACTTCCACCAGAACGGGAAGCAGCTGGTGTTCACTTCAGACAGAACCCCCGCCGAACTGCACAACTTCGAGGAGAGGCTTCTTTCCCGTTTCAAATGGGGGCTTTCAGTTGAACTCCAGCGTCCCGACTACACTACGCGTCTCGAAATGCTGCGTATGAAAAGTCTGGCAAACGGTGTGAACCTCAGCGAGGACGTGCTCGAATTCCTGGCCGCCAAGATAAAGTCCAATTTCCGCGAATTGGAGGGAACGCTTATGTCTCTCATCGCTCACGCCACGCTCCTGCATCAGGACGTCACAATGGACCTGGCCCGAAGGATCACCGACAGCCTCGTGGACGAAAAATCCAACGAATTCACCATTGAAACGGTGCAGAACACTGTCTGCCGCTATTTCAACATCACCAGGGAGGAACTCGTGGCCAAATCCCGCAAACGCCAGATCGTACAGGCCCGTCAGATTGCAATGTATCTGAGCCGCAATATGCTCTCCAACTGCTCGCTGGCAACCATCGGTGCCGAAATCGGAGGCAAGGACCACGCTACGGTTCTCCATTCCTGCAACACCGTTCAGGATCTTATCGCCACCGACAAGATTTTCCGCAAGTATGTAAGCGACCTGGAATCGCTGCTCGCAAACTCCGCCAACTAAAATACACTTTCATATATGAATTCAAAGGCAGTTCTTGATATTTTCAAGGAAATTACAACCGTTCCCAG
>JAKSKE010000031.1 GCA_024401895.1 Bacteroidales bacterium | reverse complement strand
CGAAGCGCAGATGATGTGACTGGATAGAAAACACAGGGTTTTGCACGTGAGCCCAACTAATCCCAAAGAATCGGGAACAAATTGGGAACAAGAAAAATAAAAACCCCGCTACAACACACTGTAGCGGGGTTTTAAGTGACTCCTACAGAATGTTACTTCTGGGGTTTCATTATGATTTCGGTGACGTTGCCGCAGAAGAGGATTTCTTTGGCGGTCTGCTTGATGGCCTCGGGGGTGAGGCTCTTTACGGCATTTTCGTAACCGGCCACAGAGTCAATTCCGTATTTCTCCCAGTTGGAAATGCTTGAAATCCAGAATGAGGTGGTGAGTTTCTTCTCGGGAATCTTCTTCTCCAGATTCTTCACGGTCTTGTCGAACTCTTCGGCTGTGGGGCCGTCGGTGGCAAGTCTCTGAATGCCTTCAACGGCAAGCTGGCGCAAACGGTCGCACTTGTCTTCGTTGGTGTCGAAAGCTACCTGGAATACTCGGCAGGCATCGGGTCCGTTGGAGACGTTTCCGTGTGCGCTTGCTCCGTATGTGCCACCCTCGTCTTCTCGAAGCGTAGCAGTGTAAACCATACCGAGGATATAGCTCAGAGCCTCGTAATTCACTGCGGCCATTGTGCTGTAGGGCTGGTTGACCTTATAGAATTGCAGAACAGTAACCTTGGGCTGTTCCATTTCGGTGCGGAATTCATTGATTTGCGACCCGTCTACGTAGTTGTCTCCGTTGGATTTCCAGTCTTTGGGTGCTGCGCCCTTCTTTATGGCTCCCAGATATTTCTGTACCAGAGGGAGAATCTCCTCGGTCTTGAAGTCTCCGGCTATGATGGCGGTAGCTCCGTTGGCTCCGTTGAAGAGCTGCCGGTAAACTTTCTCCAATCCCTGCAGATTAGCTTTTGCAAGGGTCTCTTCGCTCAGGAAGAAACGGCGGGGGGAGTTGAACAGTGTGCTGTAGATAGCCTGCTGGAATTTATAGTTGGGCTGCTTTGTGAGATTGGGCAGCACGGCCTTTATCTGGTTGTATCCTACATTGTATTCGTCCTGGTCGAATCTTGGCTTCTCGAAATACAGGTAGGCAAGCTGCAGGGCTGTCTCGAGGTCCTTTATGGTGCTCGAACCGCTTATTCCGTGGGTAAGAGATCCTATTTCTGAATGAACGCTGACCTGCTTTCCGGACAGCATTTTAGCCACTGTGGTTTGAGGGAACTCTGCTACGCCGGTGTTGTAAAGGTACTGGCCCCATACACTCTCGTCGATATGGAAAAGATCCTTGTCGGCAACAATGCTTCGTCCGCCCTTCTTGTAAATATTGAACTGAATCTTGTCCTTTTCCTTGTCGTTGGGCCTGAAGATAAGCTTCATCCCGTTCGAGAGAACGTATTCCTGCGAACCGTGGATTCCTTCCTTGCTGCTTTTTACGGTGCTGGTGGGAAGAGCGGATGCGTCGAGGAAGCTGGTCGGGATTTCTTCAACCTCGTTGGGCTTGATGTCAGATTCGCGGATAGCCTGGATTTTGGCGAGAATTTCTTCCTCTGAAGGCATCTGCAATCCCTCTTTCTGAGGGCCGGTAACATAAACCACCAGGTTTTCCTTGGTGACGAGCTGTTTTACGGCTTCGTTTATGGCCTGGTCGGGAAGGGCGCTCAAAAGCTGCTGAGCCAGAGCGTATTTCATATCGGGAGCAACCAGATAGTTGTTGACTGTGAAGTTCCTCAAGATAGGCTGGATAAACTGAGCGTTCTTCCTGGTTTCAGCCTTCTTTGCCTCGCTCTCAAGCTGGGAAAGGATTTCATCCTTCGCACGCTTGATTTCGTCTGAAGAGAAACCGAAGCGTCCCATTTTCTCGGCTTCTGTATAAATGGCCTCGAGGGCGGCCAATGCCGACTCGTCCTTGCAACCTGACTCAAAGCACAGTACGTCGTTGAAATTGGTAATGCCGAATATTCCGGCATCGGCGGCGAGGAAAGGTGCATCGGGTTTTGAAGCAATGTCGCTCAGCCTCTCATTCTCTACAATGGATACGATTCCTTTCAGCAGGTCGGTAATGGCTGCTGCCATTGTGTTGTTGGCTTCAACCGGCAGAGCCTCGCTCTTCCAGAAGAGCATAACCGATGTGCTGGTAGCTTCTTTGTCGGTGTAGATGCTGACGATGGGCTCGGCATTGTCGGGGATGGGATGTGCTGCCTTGGGCTGAGGGTTGACAGTAGCGGGAATGTCGGCGAAAATAGTCTTTATCTTGGCTTCAACCTCGTTTACGTCTATGTCTCCCACAACAATGAGGGCCTGCATATCAGGACGGTACCAGGTGTGGTAGAAATCTACCAGGGTCTCGGGCTTGAAGGTCTTCAGGTTCTCTTCGGTTCCGATAATGGAGCAGTCCTCGAACTTGGAACCTTTGCACAGACATTTGAAGAGCTCGGTGTTGTTTCTCCAGGCGTAGTTGTTGCGGGTACGCTTTTCTTCAAGAATCACTCCGCGCTCGGCGTCAATTTCGGCTGCGTCGCAGTTTACGAAGTGTGAATAGTCGTGCATTATCAGGAGACAGGAGTCTACAATGGTGGGTCTGGTAAGAGGAATGTTATTGAGCATATACTGGGTGACTTCCTTGCCTGTAGAGGCATTGACATTGCCACCGAAGCTGGCTCCTATGCTTTCGAGCCAGTTGAGAAGGTCCTTTCCGGGGAAGTTCTTTGTGCCGTTGAAGCACATATGCTCCAGGAAATGGGCGAGACCGTCCTGAGATGGATTCTCCTGAATGGCACCTACGTTGGAAACAAGATAGAATTCGCAACGCTTCTCGGGAAGAGCGTTGTGACGGATGTAATAGGTCATTCCGTTTTCAATTTTTCCAACCTTGATGGAGGGATCTAAGGGAAGAGCGGGCATCTGCTGAGCCATTCCCATACTCATTGCGCAGAAGAGCGCAAAAACCAACAAAAATAATTTCTTCATTTTATGAAACAGTGTATTAGTTGAGTAGTACAGTGCAAAAGTATATACAATAATTCAGCTTTGCAAAAATTACGCAATATTATTGATTATTTTTTATTTTTGCACGAGAATGATAGAAGATTTCAGACTAAAAGTATTTGAGACAGTCGCGGCTCTTGGCAGTTTCACTGCCGCTGCAAAAGAATTGGGTGTCTCCCAACCTGCCGTTAGCCAGAATATTTCGGAACTGGAAAGGCAGTTGGACACCGTTCTCTTCATTCGGGAGAGGGGGAATGTATCCCTTACCGCCAAAGGTAAACTGTTCAAAACATATTCAGACCAAATTCTGCACTGGTACCGGGTGGCGGAAATGACTTTCAAGCCCGAGCTGGCGCTTGGCTCCAACGAAGAGCACACCAAGCCTCTGAAACTGAAAATTGACGACTCCAGCGAAGCGCAGATATGGTCTTCGCAAGGCGACATTCATATAAGCATAAAGAAAGCCGGATCTGAATGACCCGGCTTTTCTATATAAAAGGTATAATATTACTTGCCTGCGAGTTTCTTGTAGGTCTCGAAGCGAATCTTGGCAAATTCTTCGGTCTTCTGCAGGAGTTCTCCGGCGGTTTCGGGGAAGAGCTTGCTCAGTGAGGAGAATCGAACCTCTCCCTTCAGGAAATCCTGGAACTTGCTCCAGTCGGGTTCCTTGCTGTCAAGAGAGAACGGATTCTTGTCGCTGCCTTCGAGCTGGGGATTATAGCGGTAGAGCTGCCAGTATCCGCAATCTACGGCGAGTTTCTCTTCTTTCTGGCTGAGTCCCATTCCGGCCTTGAGTCCGTGGTTGATACAAGGAGCATAGGCAATGATGAGAGAAGGTCCGTCGTAAGCCTCGGCTTCCTTGATAGCATTCATATACTGAACGGGGCTGGCTCCCATTGCAACCTGTGCAACGTAAACGTAGCCGTAGCTCATGGCCATCATTCCAAGGTCTTTCTTGCGGATTTTCTTTCCGGATGCCGCGAATTTGGCGATTGCTCCTGCGGGGGTTGACTTCGATGACTGTCCTCCGGTGTTTGAGTAAACCTCGGTGTCGAGCACCAGAATATTTACGTTCTCGCCGCTGGCAAGCACGTGGTCCAATCCGCCGTAGCCGATGTCGTAAGATGCACCGTCACCTCCGAAGATCCACTGGCTGCGTGCGGGAATGAACTGCTTGAGGTTCAGCAGAGCCTTGCAGGTGTCGCACTTGCACTTTTCCATAAGGGGAACGAGTTTGTCGGCAACTTCGCGGGTTACATCATAGTTTCCGCGGTTGTCCAGCCACTGCCTGTAGAGAGCCTTCATTTCATCGGTGCACTTAGGGCACTCGAGTCCCTTCTCCATAAGCCCTGCCACTGTCTGGCGAATGCGCTCAGATCCCAGGCGCATACCCAGACCGAACTCGCAGAAGTCCTCGAACAGAGAGTTCTGCCAGGCCGGACCGTGGCCCTTAGCGTTTGTGCAGTAGGGTGATGCCGGGAATGAAGCACCGTAGATAGAAGAACATCCGGTAGCGTTGGAAATCATCATATGGTCTCCGAAGAGCTGGGTGATATTCTTGATATAAGGGGTCTCGCCGCATCCTGCGCAGGCTCCGCTGTATTCGAACAGAGGCTGTGCGAACTGGGCGTTCTTCATATTAGACTTGGGATCCACAACGGTCTTGTAGCCAATCTTGGAGTTGAGGTAATCGAATGAAGCCTGCTCCTGCTCGTTCTGGGTATAAGGCTGCATAGAGAGCGATTTCTCCTTGCTCAGACAAACGTCCACGCAGTTGCCGCAACCTGTACAGTCGGCTACCGAAATTCCGAGGGCGTACTTGTACTCCTTGAGGTTTGCCTTGCCCTGGGCAATCTTAAGACCCTTGGGAGCGGCGGCAACCTCTTCGTCGGTGAGGAGGAAAGGACGGATGGCAGCGTGAGGGCATACAAATGCACAGCTGTTGCACTGGATACAGGTCTCGGCGTTCCATACGGGAACGTTCACTGCTACTCCGCGCTTCTCATAAGCCGCTGTTCCGGCCGGCATTGTGCCGTCCCGATAGGGAAGGAAGGCGCTGACGGGAAGGGAATCTCCGTTCTGAGCATTCACTACGTCGGCGATGTCCTTAACGAACGGGGTTGCCAGACGGCTGGCGTTGGGATTTGTGAATTTGGCCGAGATGTCTGCCCATTCTGCGGGAATTTCAACCTGGGTGTATTCTCCGCCGCGGTCGATGGCGGCATAGTTCATATTCACGATCTGCTCGCCCTTCTTGCCGTAGCTCTTGAGTGCGGCGTCCTTCATATATTTCACTGCATCTTCGGCGGGGATGATGCCGGAAATGCGGAAGAATGCGCTCTGAAGAATGGTGTTGGTCCTTCCGCCCAGGCCTATCTCGGCAGCAATCTTGGTTGCATTGATGATGTAGAACTTAATGTTCTTCTTGCCTATGATAGCCTTTACATTGTCGGGGATGCGCTTGATGGTTTCGGCCTCATCCCAGATAGAGTTGAGCAGGAGGCTGCCTCCGTCCTTGATGCCCTTGAGAACGTCATATTTCTCAAGATATGACGGAACGTGGCAGGCTACGAAGTCGGGAGTGCTGACTAGGTAGGGAGCCTTGATGGGCTCGTCGCCGAAACGGAGGTGAGAGCAGGTGTATCCGCCCGATTTCTTTGAATCGTAGTCGAAGTATGCCTGGCAGTATTTGTCGGTATGTGTACCTATAATCTTGATGGAGTTCTTGTTTGCACCTACGGTACCGTCGGAACCCAGGCCGAAGAACTTGCACTCGGTGGTGCCCTTCTTTACAATAGAGATTTCTCCCTTGGTGGGCAGACTCTTGAAGGTTACGTCGTCGGTGATGCCGATTGTAAAGTCGGTCTTGGGAGTCTTGAGCTCAAGATTGTCGTAAACTGCGATAATCTGTGCGGGAGTGGTATCCTTTGAAGAAAGTCCGTAGCGTCCGCCTACGATGAGGGGAGTAACGTTCTTTCCCTGGAACATGCTCTTGACGTCCAGAAAGAGAGGCTCTCCAAGAGCGCCGGGTTCCTTGGTGCGGTCCAGTACCGCGATTTTCTTCACGGTCTTGGGGAGCACCTTGAAGAAGTATTTCTCCGAGAACGGACGATAGAGATGAACGGTTATGAGGCCGTACTTGCGTCCGTGCTTTCCGAGGTAATCGATGGTTTCTTTGATGGTCTCGGTCACAGAGCCCATAGCAACGATAACGTTCTCGGCATTGGGGTCTCCGTAATATTCGAAGGGCCTGTACTGGCGGCCGCTTATTTCTCCGATTTCTCCCATATAGCGGGCTACGATGTCGGGAATGGCATCGTAAACCTGATTGCGGGATTCAACTGCCTGGAAGTAAACGTCTCCGTTCTGTGCAGTACCTCTGGTTACGGGAGAATCGGGATTGAGGGCGCGGGCACGGAAGTTCTGGAGTGCCTTTTCGCTAATGAGACCCTTGAGGCTCTCCTCGTCCAGAAGTTCGATTTTCTGAATTTCGTGAGAGGTGCGGAATCCGTCGAAGAAGTGCAGGAAAGGCAGGCTGCCCTTGATGGCAGAAAGATGAGCTACAGCTGCAATGTCCTGAGCTTCCTGAACAGAGCCCGATGCCAGCATACAGAATCCTGTCTGGCGGCAGGCCATAACGTCCTGGTGGTCGCCGAAAATTGAAAGTGCGTGTGATGCGAGCGCGCGTGCAGATACGTGGAAGACGCAGGGGAGCAATTCACCGGCAATCTTGTACATATTGGGAATCATAAGGAGGAGTCCCTGGGATGCGGTGAAAGTTGAGGTAAGGGCACCTGCCTGCAGGGATCCGTGAACGGCGCCTGCGGCTCCGGCCTCACTCTGCATTTCGGTTACCTTAACTGTTTCTCCCCACAGGTTCTTTTTTCCGTGGGCTGCCCATTCATCTATATTTTCCGCCATTGTCGAAGACGGTGTGATAGGATAGATGGCTGCGTGCTCGCTGAATAGGTATGCGATGTTGGACGCAGCCTGGTTTCCGTCACAGGTAATGAATTTTTTCTCTTTTGCCATAATTTATTCTGTTTGTGTTTATTGAATTCCTTCGATTGTTATGTTTTCGTATCCTAGAGTGCCGGATATGCGTTTTACAAGCCCCTGCAGGACAGTCCCCGGACCTGTTTCGGTAAAATGGACACATCCGTCGCGCAGCATATTCTCAACTGTCTGGGACCATTTCACGGGAGAGGTCAGCTGCGCCAGAAGGTTTGCCTTGATTTCTTCGGGGTCGGTGTGCGGAAGTGCGTCCACGTTCTGGTAAACCGGGCATACCGGAGCTTTGAATCCTGCCGATTCAATGGCCTTGGCCAATTCCTGTCTGGCAGGTTCCATAAGAGGGGAATGGAAAGCCCCGCTCACCTGCAGCGGAAGCGCGCGTTTGGCGCCGGCTTTCTTTAAAGTGTCGCAGGCTTCCCTTACGGCATCGTCTTCGCCCGAAATTACAATCTGACCCTGAGAATTATAGTTGGCCGGTACCACGACTCCACCGATACCCCTGCACACTTCCTCTACCGTTTCGTTCGGAAGTCCAAGGATAACCGCCATTCGGCCGGGGGTGTTTTCGCAGCACTTCTGCATTGCGCTCGCGCGGATGGACACAAGCCTGAGCCCGTCTTCGAAGCCTATGGCTCCGGCCGCTGCCAGAGCCGAGAATTCTCCGAGAGAATGGCCGCCCGCCATGCTGGGCTGAACCGTATCGGAACATTGGGCAAGAACTGTCGAATGCAGGTATATGGCCGGTTGGGTTACGTTTGTGGCCAGCAGGGCCTGCCCGTCTGTGCCAAACATAAGGTCGGTGATTCTGAAGCCGAGTATTTCATTGGCTCTTTCCATCATATCCCTGGCCTTGGCGGAAGATTCGTAAATCTCTCTGCCCATACCGGGGAATTGGGATCCCTGGCCAGGAAATATTCGTGCATAACTCATATTCTACAAAATTAGTAATAAATGTAGTATTCTGCAATAAAAAAATTGTAACTTTGCACTTCGCTACGGCTATGGACAGAGTTGCCGTAACGCTTTGAATTATGAAAAATATAAAATCCTTACTGCTCGTTGTTCTACTTTTTGCCCTTTCACTTCCTACCTGGGGGCGGACTCCCAAATATGTGTTCTACTTCATTGGAGACGGAATGGGTATAAATCAGGCTGCCGCCACCGAAATGTATATGCATTCGGTAGGCTTGGGTGACCTTAATTTCAGACATTTCCCATATACCGGGTTTATGACCACCACTCCCTCGAACAGCCGCGTGACCGACTCGGCCGCTGCCGGTTCGGCGCTTTCTACCGGGCATAAAACCTATAACAGAGGCATTGGTGTCGATGCCGACTCAACGGAAGTCGAGACCCTTTGCGAGAGGGTGATCCGCTCTGGATTCGCTGCCGGTGTGGCAAGTTCCGATGCGGTGGACCTTGCAACTCCTGCGGCTTTCTATGCCCACGCCAACAACCGTGGCGACTATGAAGACATAGCCGGAGACCTTGTCAATTCCAAGCTCACTTTCGCCGCCGGTGCTTCCATCAAGTCCAATAAAAAAGGCAACGACGGATGGGTGGCAGAGGCTCGCCGGAAGGGCTTCAACGTATTTGGCGGAGAGCTCAAGTACAGCCCCTGTGACGGTCCTGTGATCTGTCTTTCCAATGATATGACCAAAAGCAACCTGGCGTATGCCATAGATAGAAAAGAGGGTCAGACTTCGCTCGAGGACTTTACCAATACCGCTATCGAGCATCTTTATCGTAACAGCCGCAAGGGATTCTTCCTTATGGTGGAAAGTGCAATGATAGACCACGCCTGCCATTCCCGCGACGCCGGAGCTATGGTCAATGAAATTATAGATTTCTCCAAGTCAATCGACTGCGCCCTGAAGTTCTATGAGCAGCACAGAGACGAAACTCTGATTATTGTAACGGCCGATCACGAAACCGGATACACAATGATTACCGGCGGCAAGACCGAACTTATAGGCAACCAGAAATGCAGCATGAATGAACTTACAGACATTTTCCTGAAAATGAGTGCAGACGGCAACATTCCCAGCTGGCCCGAGGTGAAGCAGGTGCTGGCAGATAAACTGGGCCTCTGGAGCAAGGTGCCTGTAAGCAAGGACGAGGAAAAGGTTTTCACCCGTCTCTACAAGGAGTCTTTCCTGGATTCGTCAAGCGATATGCAGGACGACCTCTACAACTCCAACAAGAAGCTCGCCTTCGAAGCTGTCAGCCTGCTTGGCCGGAAGTCTGGAATCTGCCTGTTCGGAGGTTCTCACTCCGGTTCTCCCGTCGGACTTTACGTCAAAGGTGAGAGAGCTGCCGAATTTATGAACTGCAAGGATAACACCGATGTATCGAAAGTCATAGCCAAGGTGGCAAGGTATAAATAAATTTGCTACCTTTGTCATCCGCAACGCCCCCTTAGTTTAATGGATAAAATTTAGGATTCCGGTTCCTACGATAGGCGTTCGATTCGCCTAGGGGGTACAAGAACAGCTGGCTGTGGCCGGCTGTTCCTGTTTATATTGGGGCACATCCCCAAACCCCTCGGCTCCTTGCTCCCGCATATTTTGCTGCGCAAAAATGCCCGCACCGCCGTGCGCTCTGAGGAGCGCGTCGCTGCCGCTCCTTTCATACCGGGGCACATCCCCAAACCCCTCGGCTCCTTGCTCCCGCATATTTCTCGAGGCCGTTTTCAGAAGCACTTAAGAATCAGTAAGTTATGAAAAAGCCTTCCGTTAGACCGCGGAAGGCTTTTTTGTAATTCGCTCACTATGAAGCATTTCTGAAAACGCCCCTTCCCGGAGTGGCGTGCCGTT
This sequence comes from Bacteroidales bacterium, assembly GCA_024401895.1. Lineage (GTDB taxonomy): Bacteria > Bacteroidota > Bacteroidia > Bacteroidales > UBA932 > Cryptobacteroides. Next base: position 6,473 of record JAKSKE010000031.1, on the reverse strand, counting down.
TACGGATGGGAATTGTCGCGAAGCTCCCAGAAGGCTACGGCTGCGGCTGCGGCGACGTTCAGGGAGTCAACATTGTTTTTCATTGGGATGCGTACCACGAAATCGGCCTCGGAAATGGCCTCGCGGGAGAGTCCGTCACCTTCAGTTCCCATAATGATGGCCAGCTTTTCGGTGTCTTTGAGCAAGGGGTTGTCTAAAGATATGCTTTGATTTGTCAGAGCCATTGCCGCTGTCTTGAATCCATACCGGTGCAGCGAACTTATGGGAGAGTCCAGCCAGGTCCAGGGAACTTGGAATACCGTTCCCATCGAAACCCTTACGGCGCGGCGGTTGAGCGGGTCGCAGGTGGTTCTGGTAAGCAGGACAGCATCTACGCCGAGGGCGGCTGCCGAGCGGAATATGGCTCCGATATTTGTAGTGTTGGTCACACTGTCAATGACAACTGCCCGGCGGGCGCCTGCGAGAACCTCTTCAACCGACGGCAGCGCTGGGCGGTACATTGCGCACAATACAATGCGGGTGAGGGGAAAGCCTGTAAGTTCCTTCAGCAGCTCGCGGTCGCCGAAATATACAGGAATGTCTCCGACCCGTTCCAGAACCTGCGCCGCGATTCCTTCAAGATGCTTCTCCTCGGTAAGCAGGGCATAAGGCCTGTAGCCGGCGTCCAGCGCCACATTGATTACCTTTGGGCTTTCGGCAATGAAAAGCCCCTTCTCGAACAGGCGCTTGTCGCACAGTTGGGCTTCGGTGAGTGAAGAAAAGATTTCCACTCCCGGGTCGGAAAGGGATGTGACTCGAATGAAAGGCATACGCGGCTATTTTTTCAGGGCATCCAGAAAGGTAGTTTTTCCCAGACTGAAAAGATTGAGAAGGTGGCGGCCTTCGATATACTGGTAGCAGCGCCGGTATCCGATGGAAGTGATTTGCCATACTCCCAGAGTCTTTGTGTAGGCAACGTCGTATATGGCGGCCCCGTGGAGTTTGACCAGAAATTTCCGGTGCAGAAGGTGATCTTCCAGGTACCATTTTGCAGTTGCACTGCGCCCGTCGTCCGACAGCTCTATTTCGCCGCCGTGAATCAGGTGGCTCGACGGCATATCAAGGGTCATCACCTTGCGCAGGAAGGCTATCACCTGCTCCCGGCCCCGATAAGACATTTTCCCTCCGTCGTAAGACGATACGACAGTAGGGGAGAGACATTGTGACAAACCGTCGAAGTCTCTGGTATCCAGGAATCTCTGGTATTTAGACTGGAGGTTTCTTATGGCTTCTGTATCTTCGAGCCTGAGTATGCGCTCTTCCAGGGAAAGGTGGTCTGCCGTGCTTTTCATTCAGCAAATATAGGCAGAATAAGTGTTTTTTATGCTACCTTTTTGTATATTTGTAGGTTCTATGTTCGACGTAATAAAAGCAATACTTGTGGGAATATGTGCTTCGGCCCCTTTGGGACCGGTATGTGTCCTGGTGTTGCAGAAAACATTGAACTATGGCCGTAACGCCGGTTTCGTAACGGGGCTGGGTTCCTCTTTGGCAGATACGCTGTTTGCGGCTGTGGCGGTTCTGGCAGTTGCCGCAGTGCAGAAATTCATAGAGGACAACAGCGCCATAATTATGATTGCCGGCGGCATAATAGTCATTGTGGTGGGAATATCTATGGCTGTGCGCAAGTCGATGGATCAGCAGACCCGGGTCAACAAGGTCTCTGCCCGATTCCCGCTCCAGGCTTTCCTTATGGCCCTTTCGAATCCAGGCGCTCTGGCGCTTATGTTCGCCCTTATGCTCATTTTCAACATCGACGCAAGTTGCGACAAGCTGCTTACAATCCTGGGGGTTGCAATAGGCTCTACGCTCTGGTGGATGCTGATAACTGCGGTTTCCGACAAGCTCGGAAGAAAGCTGAATTTCGGCACTCTGCTCAAGATCAATAGAATAGTGGGTGCACTGGTGGCGGCCTTCGGGCTTTGGATGCTGACTAAAGGCACTTTGGACATCCTTTGACAATCATATTTTACAGGAAATGAAATTCGGTTTCATAATAAAGAATTTGCTTTTGGCGGTGGCGTTTGTCATAGCCCTGGGGTTGATTACAAACTTCTTCCTCAAGAAAGGCACCAAACACAATATGGCTGTTACAGTTCCCGACCTTATGGGTATGTCGCTGGAAGATGCTGCCGCGGCTGCTCAGAATTCCGGTCTGGAAATTAGCGTCACCGATTCGGTTTTCGTGCAGCATCTGAAAAGAGGCGCCGTTTTTTCTCAATTCCCCAAGGCCGGGGCCAAGGTAAAACCCAACCGCAAGCTAGATATTACAATAAATGCTTTCTCTAACCGCAAGGTCTCTGTTCCTTCTCTCATAGGCAGTTCTATGAGGCAGGCCAAGGCCGAGCTGGTATCGCGTTCGCTCGTTCTGGGCAAACTCAATTACGTTCCCGACATTGCCACCAACGTGGTGCTGCGTCAGCGCTATAGGGGCAAGGACATCTTTGCCGGCGATATGGTGAACGCCGGTTCTGTCATAGACTTGGATCTGGGCCTCAATTACGAGGACAGCGACACTACCGTGCCCGACGTGCGTACCTTGAGTTACGCCAAGGCTTCGGACGTTATCAAGGACTATTCCCTGAATGTGGTTGTAAAGTTTCCGAAATCTGTAAAGACATACGCCGACACTCTTGCGGCAGTGGTCGCACAGCAATCTCCTGAGCCATCTTTGGAACCGGTAAAGATGGGTTCTACCGTTACCATCACAATGAGGCTCCCAAAATCTGCCGTTCGTTGAATGGAAGAGTTCGAACACTTCAGACTTGTCGTTGACAAGGGTCAGACTCCTGTGCGGATAGACAAATTTATGTCTTCTCATATGGAGGATACGTCCAGACATCGCATTCAGCTCGCTCTCAAGGCCGGTTACGTGAGAGTGGGGGACAAGGTGGTGAAGGCCAATTACATTGTCCGCCCCGAGGAAGTGATCCGTTTTATGATGCCCTACCGCCCCAGAGGGGTGGAAATAGTGCCTCAGGATATCCCGTTGGACATTGTGTATGAAGACGATGACCTTCTGGTAGTCAATAAGCCGGCCGGAATGGTTGTGCACCCCGGACACGGAAATTATGACGGAACTCTGGTGAATGCACTGTGCTTCCATCTCGGGTTCAAGCAGAATATAGACGAAGGTGACGAACGTATGGGAATGTTGGTGCACCGCATCGACAAGGATACTTCGGGCCTGCTGCTGGTAGCAAAGAGGGAGGAAGCCCATTTTTCGCTGGCAAAGCAGTTCTTCGAGCATAGCACGGAACGTTGTTATAACGCTGTGGTCTGGGGGAATATCAAGGATGACGAGGGTACGGTCGAAGGTTATATAGGGCGCGACCCCAATGACAGGCTCAGGTATAAGCCGGTAGAGGATGAATCCAAGGGAAAATGGGCGGTGACGCATTACAGGGTGCTGGAGCGTTTCGGCTATGTGACCTTCGTGGAATGCCGGCTCGAGACCGGTAGAACGCATCAGATAAGGGTTCATATGAGTTCGATAGGGCATCCGCTGTTCAATGACGAACGCTACGGCGGGGCCGAAATCAGAAAGGGAACAATATATTCAAAATACAAACAGTTCATTCGCAATTGTTTCGAGATTTGCCCGCGTCAGGCACTGCACGCCAAGACATTGGGGTTCACGCATCCGGCTTCCGGAAAGCGTATGAGCTTCGATTCGGCATTGCCGCAGGATATGGCCGCACTGCTGGACAAATGGAGGAAATACTGCAACAATATGCCAGCCGAGGAGGAAGACGATGAATAAGAAACTTGCCATAATTCTGGTGCTGCTGTTTGCGGCGCTTATGAGCATCCCCTGGCTGATTTCCCATATGGGCTGGGTTGCCCTTTTCGCGTTCGTTCCGCTGCTGTGCCTTGACCGTCTGGCCGACTTTGCCCGTCCCCGGCACTTTTTCCTGTGGTATTATTCGGCCTTCCTGCTTTGGAATGCCGCCACCACTTTCTGGGTATGCAATGCCACTGTGGGTGGGGGAATCGCTGCAATGGTAATAAACGCCGGTCTTATGTCCGGTGTGTGGGCCATCTTCCGCCTGTCAAAGAAAAAGTTCACCGGAATAGTTCCCTATGTTTTTCTTGCGGTGCTGTGGATAGCCTGGGAAAGGACTTTCTTCAACACGCAAATCTCCTGGCCCTGGCTCACTCTGGGCAATGCTTTCGCCCGTTCCACCAGCCTTGTTCAATGGTATGAGGTTACCGGTGTGCTGGGCGGGTCCCTCTGGATATGGGGAGTGAACCTTGGAATCTTCGCCCTTATGGTAAATCTTTCCAACGGTAACTTTGCCGGATGGAATGTCCGCCGCAGGCTAGCCCTTCCGCTGGCAGTGGCCATATTCGCCATTGCCCCGGTCGTAGCGTCAGAAGTGCGCTATGCCACCTATGCCGAAGACAGCTGCGGCACCGTAAACGTGGTGGTAGGACAGACCAATTTCGACCCTTACGAGAAATATACCTCGGTGACCCAGAGCCGGCAGAACGAGGCGCTGCTCGAGCAGTTTGCCCTCGGAATGAAGAGAACCGGCAGCGCCTCTACCTTACTGCTGGCCCCCGAAGCCTTTACCTCCGACGTCTGTATCAACGATGTTACTTCCGGACCATCGGTGCAGACCTTCCTCTCCTTTATGGAAAATTATCCCGGAAGCGAGATGCTCATAGGCGCATCCACTTATGAAATGTTCTACCGCAATTCGGCGCCGTCGGCGCTTGCAAGGAGCTTTGGCCAAGGCCGATGGTATGAGACTCACAACAGTGCCATTATGCTCTCGAATATCCGCCAGCCGCAGGTCTATCACAAGAGCAAGCTGGTTGTAGGTACCGAACTTATGCCGTTCCCCGAAATTCTCTCTCCCATAGACGAAGCGCTGGGGGGCGTAATGGCCCGCTGCGTTCCTCAGAAAGAGATAAGCGTAATGTATGTGCAGGACAGTATTCCTATGGGCTGTGCAATTTGCTACGAGTCGGTTTATGGCGATTTCTGCACCGGATACGTGCGTAAGGGAGCCGAATTCCTTTCTGTCATTACAAATGACGGATGGTGGGGCGACACTCCCGGATACCGTCAGCATTTCAGCTATTCCCGCCTCCGCGCAATAGAGTTGCGCCGCGACATAGCCCGCAGTGCAAATACCGGAATATCGGCAATCATTAACCAGAGGGGAGACGTTGTGGAGCAGACCGGATGGTGGGTTCCCGACTATATCTCATCGACAGTGAACCGCTCACAAAAAATCACCCCGTTTGCAAAATGGGGAGACGTTACCGGAAGGGCGTGCTGTTTTGCCGCCCTGCTGCTTCTGGCCCTGCTGTTGTGCAGATTCCTTATTCGAAAAGGGTAGGGAGGTTTTCGTTGAGTCCCTTGAGGACAGTCTCCATTACCGATTTGCGAATCAAAGCCGACTTTGACTCAACCTTGAAGAGTTGGCAGTATTCGTTTATGGCTTTGATCTCTCGCTCATTGAACAGGATGGTCTTTCTGCAGGTGCGTTTTAGCGATGCCCTTTCCTTCGCCAGGAAATCGGGGTTGACGCTGCTGAATTTTCTGCTCTTTCTTGCCATAACTTTACAAATATAGCAGAATTTTAATATATTTACATCTAATATGAACGTGGTTATAGAGAAATCCTGGGGGCAGGCTCTGGCCCAAGAGTTTGAAAAGCCCTATTTCTGCCGGCTGGTAGAACACTTGCACGGCGAGAAGGCCAGGGGAGTACGCATATACCCTCCTGGGCCCAGTATTTTCAAGGCATTCGAACTCTGTCCGTTGGACAAGGTTAAAGTCGTGATTCTGGGACAGGACCCTTACCACGGGGAAGGTCAGGCTATGGGCTTGTCGTTCAGTGTTCCCGACGGGGTTCCTGCGCCGCCTTCGCTCAAGAATATTTTCAAGGAGATTGAAAGCGAACTGGGAATCAGAATGTCCGGGAGACCCAACCTTGAAAAATGGGCTGCTCAGGGCGTGCTGCTGTTGAATGCAGTGCTTACCGTAAGGGCCGGGGAGCCGACCTCCCATTCCGGCATAGGCTGGCAGCAGTTTACAGATGAAGTAATACGAATTGTGTCGGAGCGTTGCGACGGTGTGGTCTTCCTCTTGTGGGGCAACTACGCCCGCGGCAAGGCCGTCCTCATAGACCAGTCGCGCCATACGGTGCTGCAGGCCGCCCATCCGTCACCCTTGGCCCGCGGCGCCTTTTTCGGTTGCGGACATTTCGCCCGTACCAACGAGATTCTCCGCTCCCTGGGCAAAACTCCCATCGACTGGACATTGTAGAGATTCCCGAATACGCGCACGGCGGTGCGGGCATATTTGCGCAGCAAAATATGCGGGAGCAAGGAGCCGAGGGGTCCGGGGATGTGCCCCGGTATAAAAGGAGCGGCAGCGACGCGCTCCTCAGAGCGCACGGCGGTGCGGGCATTTTTGC
>JAKSKE010000030.1 GCA_024401895.1 Bacteroidales bacterium | reverse complement strand
AAGGGAATACTGGTTCACGCGTGGGTGCAGGTTTCCTACAGCGGCGGCAAATGGATGAGCCTGGTCGATGACGAGCATAATTGCTACCGCCAGGACCGCTTCGACGAGGTAATCGCCCTTTGCAAACATTATATGGACCTTGGAGTGGAGGCTATCCATTTCGACTACATCCGCTTTGGCGGTAGCGCCCACAAGCACAATCCTTCGCCCGAGGTTACCGGCACTGGGGCAATCACCGAATTCTGCCGTCAGGCCAACGCCGCCCTCAAGGGCAAGAACCCCAAGGTCATTCTTTCGGCCGCGCTTATGCCCGAACCCAACAGTGAGTACTATTACGGCCAGGATCCGGCACAGATGGGACAGTATTTCGACATACTTATGCCTATGATTTACCGGCACGCACCCACTTACGCCAAGGGCGGAGAGGGCTGGGCCCCTATGGTAGCCCGTCACTTCGTAGAGAAGGGCAAGCCCGCACAGGTATGGGCCGGCACCACCACCTATACCGGTGACGACGACAACGTCAAACCTATGGACGCTGCCGCCATAATGGCCGACTGCGAAACCTTCAAAGGCACCGGCGTAACCGGCATCGTCTTCTTCCGCTTCGACCTTGGCGAGATTCCCAATATGAAGAAATTCAAATTGAACCGATAATCAGTAAACAATGAAAGCAAGGTATTTGACATACTTGGGTGTTGCGGCGGTAATGATGTCCTGCCAGAAGGTGGATTCCCTTTCTCCTGAATCAGATCAGCCTGTATCGCGTATTTTGAAGGTTCAAACTTCTGTTGAAGCTGTTAAGACCTCCATCTCGTCTTATGATATCCTTTGGGGCGATTCTGAAAAACTGAATCTCTACTACAATGACGGAAAAGAGAAGTTCTCGGTGTCAACCGATATGGAAAAGTCTGGCGACAGAAAGACTGCAACGTTCTCTTTTTCCATCACCCCTTCTTTGGCATCGTCCTATGTGATAGGTGGAGTATATCCGGCATCGGCTCTGCTTAACCGTAATGTCTCGCTCCCTTCTTTGCAATATGCAACGTCTGACAGCTATGACCCATCGGCGTTCATTATGGTTGTAAAGCCCGAGACCGTTCAACAGATACCGGAAACCTATACTGCGTCTTTTCGCAGGGCTGTGGCATTGAACAAGATCACTTTGACTTCTCTTCCCGAGGATGTTGAATCGGTAACCGTAACAGCTCCAGGAAAGAAACTTTCCGGAATACGTGAACTTGATTTCAAGACAGGGTTCCCCGGTGAGACTGTCGAAGGTGTCGATTACGTTACCGTAAACTATGCCAAGGCTTTGCCTAAGGATAATGCAACCGTTTGGTTCACATCCTGGGGTACCGATATCGATGCGGGACAAAAACTTGAAATAAGAGTCGTATGCGGAAGCCGGAGTTATACCAGAACTTTGACTGCAAGGTCTGAAGGAATTCATTTCAGACAGAATATGCTTAATACGCTTACTGTTGATTTTTCATCGGCAAGTGCCGAGGAATATCATATTATTGACTTTGTGCGTGAGTATGTGAAAATTCTGGATGTGTGGCAGTCCAACATAGGTACTGTCAACTACGTATGTGGTCTGGAAACACCTTCCGATATTGATCATTCCTTTGACACAAAATACGCTCATTACGTGCCGGCAAACACTGTAATCAAAGTGGGTGGAAAGATATATAATACCGCCGATATGCTTGAGACGGCTCAAAGGTGTTATCTTTTGCTCCGAGGATACGATGGAAACTGGACAGAAGCCAACGGCGCATCAGCTTATGTGGGCCATGAACTTGCAGGTTCAACGATGAGCGGTACTGCGATACCTCAGACCCACAATTACAAGTGGGGTTCGAGCCCATACAACGAAGCCGGTTATACTATTGCCGGCCCGGTGACCACTTCAAACGGAGGAGAACTTCGAATGGGGAATAAGACAAAGGCAGACGGAGTTCTGCTTGTCAAAACCGATATACTGGACAATTTTGCATTCCGTTCAACCAATTATCCAATCAAGAACGGAGCCATATCCAATATGTGCGGATACAATGGCAATCAGTTGTCGGGATATTATGGCTGCTTCTGTTCAATGAGAGCTCTTGTAACGTATGCCTTCTTCTTTAAGTATATGCTGGACAATAATCTTGAAGATGCAACCGGAATTCCGGACTCTCAAACTTTCAGGACAGATTTGTTCGGTTCTATGGATACCAGAGAGGACGTTGGAATTTGGGTTAACGCAGATTTGTCATCGGTAAACAATCTTCCCTTGGACCAGATTGCATACAATGGAATAGGAACCATACTGCTGCACAGTAGCTATTTCGACAAGGCTAACACAAAGGAAAAGCAGACAGCATTGAAGGTGTTTATGAAGAGGGCTCAGAACCGTGGAGTGAACATTCACGTTTGGATGCTGACATTCAACTCCGGAGGAAGTTGGGTGAACCCTGTAGATGTAGATAACCAATGTTATAACCAGCCACTGTTCGACAGCATAATAGAAAAGGCCGAATCGTATGTCGATTTTGGCATTACCGGGGTGCATTTCGATTATATACGTTATCCCGGCTCATCGACAAACAAGGCCAGCCTGTTCAATTATAAGGGAGGTGCCGTTACCGGTAAGGGTGCTGTTACCGAGTTCTGCAGGCAGGCGAAAAGCGCTTTGGGCTCAGACATTACCCTTTCTGCTGCAATGATGCCCGAAAAAGGAGCATCAGACTATTATGGCCAGGTTCCGGAAGATATGGCCAAGTACATAGATATCCTTATGCCTATGATATACCGATATTCCTATACACCTACAGCCGCTTGGGCTCAGGGTATCAGTGACTATTTTATGGGAAAGAAAGGCAGTGCCCGGGTGTGGGCCGGTACCACTACATATACCGGCAACGATGCAGACGGTGTCAAGGGTATGGATGCATCTGAAATAAGGAGAGATTGCCGTGATTTTGCAGGTCACGCCGACGGCGTCGTCCTTTTTAGATACGGACTCGGAGATATTCCCGATTTGAAGTATGTTTGGTAAAAATGCGTATTGTTATGACAAATAAAGGATATTTGAAACCGGAGATTCAGGTCTTCGGAATGATGCTGGAATATGGCATACTTGCGGAAAGCGATTCCGTTTTTCTGGGAGGGGGCGGTAGCTACGATGATTTTATAAATGACAATGGAGAGTATTGATATGATATTGATAGCAGACAGTGGCGCAAGCAAGACCGATTGGGCTTGCGTGTCAAGAACGGACAGTACTTGCATCCGTTTTACAAGTCAGGGGTATAATCCCAATTACATAACAGGACCCCAGATAATTGAGGACATCAAGGCCAATATGCCTGTAGAGATGGACCCGTCGAAGGTTGACGAGATTTATTTCTACGGGGCGGGCGTCACCGAACTGCAGTATCCTTTTATGACGGACACGCTGAAGCAGGTGTTCACCAAGGCCGGGAAGGTGTTCATTGCAATGGACACTCTCGCTTCTTGCCGTGCCCTGCTTCAGACGAAGCCCGGTTTTGCAGCCATATTGGGGACAGGAGCCAACTCCTGTCTCTACGATGGCCGCAACGAAGGACTCAACGTAGATTCCTGCGGCTTCATACTGGGAGACGAAGGCAGCGGCGCCAATCTGGGCAAGAGGCTGATTACCGACTACATACGCCGCAATATGCCCGAAAAGGTATATGAATTGGTTGGAAAGAAACTCGGACACAATAATGACGAGTTGCTCGACATTATCTATACCAAGCCTTTCCCCAACAGGTTCTGCGCCCAATACGCGAAATTCATAAATGAGAATCTGGACTTCGACCCCTATTTCCCCAATCTGGTAACCGATGCTTTCCAGAAATTCTTCGACCTTATTGTGACCCATTACCCCGAATACTGGAAATACAGTTTCAATGCCGTAGGCTCTGTGGCTTATCATTTCAAGCCGTTGCTCCAACCTGTAGTTGAGGCTTATGGAATGACAATGGGCAATATTCTCAAAGCTCCAATGGAGGGGCTTATCAAGTATCACCTCGAAAATCCCGAAGTATGAGTCAGGCACCTGTAAAGAAAAATTACGCCATTCCTCTGGCGTTTATTGGAATGATGTTCTTCATCGTGGGTTTTGCCACGGGAATCAATGGCTATTTCGTGCCGTTCCTCGAGAAGAATCTTCAACTTAGCTCGGCACAGTCCTATCTTGTTATTGCCGCAACTTTTGTGGCATTTCTGGTATGCAGTTTCCCGGCCGCGTCCATTATTGGAAAAATCGGATATAAGAAGACAATGTCTTTGTCTTTCTTTCTGTTTGCGGTGGCATTTGCGCTTTTTATCCCGGCTGCAAAATTCGAGAGTTTTGCCATCTATCTGCTGGCCTGCTTTATTAGCGGTACGGCAAATACGGTGCTTCAGGCTGCAATCAACCCTTATGTGACCATACTGGGCCCCATAGACAGCGCAGCCCGCCGCATAAGCATTATGGGTATATGCAACTCCCTTGCACTCAGTCTGCCCTCGGTGTTCATAGCCTTTGTAACCGGTAAGAATATAGACGTTGTTGCCCTTGGTGACTTGGACAAATGTTTCTATATAATCATTGCCGTAGTGGTTGTCCTGGGAATCATTACTCTCTTTGCTCCGCTCGAGGAAATCAAGGCCGAAGGGGAGGAGAACGAAGAGGATTGCCCCTATGCCGCCGGCAAGAAGTCTATTTGGCAGTTCCCTCATCTTGTACTGGGGGCCCTTGCCTTGTTTGTGTACGTGGGTGTAGAGAATCTGGCTTTGCTCACCGTTCTGGACTATGCCCAGGACCTGGGCCTTTCCAATCCCGAGAAATACACTCTGTTCCCTGGTCTTGGGATGGCGCTTGGCTATATAATTGGAATTGCGCTCATTCCCAAGTATATGTCTCAGGTAAAGGCACTGCGAATATGCACTTGGGTGGCTGTAGTGGATTCTCTTCTCATAGTCCTTACGCCGGCATCGGTGTCGGTATGGTGTGTTGCCCTGTTGAGCCTGGCCTGCTCTCTTATGTACCCTGCTATATGGCCTCTCGCAATTACCGAATTGGGCAAATTCACCAAGAAGGGTTCGTCGCTGCTGGTTGCTTCAATTGGCGGCGGAGCGCTTATCCCTTTGCTTTTCGGCTTTGTAAAAGACCTGGCCGGAAGCCAGCAGGCATACTGGATATGCCTTCCTTTCTACCTGCTAATTATGTTCTATGCATATTACGGATATAAAATCAGGAAATAATAACTAATAACAAGAAATTATCATGAAAATGATTTATCAAAAACCACAAGTGGAGATAACGGAAATCGAAACGTTCTCGGTACTTTGTGAATCTCCTGTAAATTCAACACTAAATCCCTGGGAACAGGAGGATGATATTATCTTTTAATCGTTTTGTAGTATGAAAAAATCAATTATTATTATTATTTCTGCTACAATGATGTTGGTTGTAGCAGGCTGTGCAAAAGAAAATGTTCAAAACAATTTGGGAAATCCCATTGTTAATGAAGAGCCCGCTGTAGAGTGGGTCGAAACAACTGTTTCGGCAAACGTTACGACTACTAAGACCTCTGTTGAAAGTGATGGCACCTACAATTGGGAAAATGGCGATGCCATTAATGTCTTCACTTCTGACGGTACTTCCTGCGGAGCGTTTACCACCGCTGTTTCAAAACCGGGTTCAAGCGCCGATTTTACTGGAACGGTCCCTGCCGGCAAAACTCCTAAATATGCGGTTTATCCGTACAATGCCAATGCTACCTGTACGCCCGATGGCGTTATTTCTACCGTGATTCCCACCGAACAGGACGGCACCATTGCCAGCGCTCTCTCTTGTGCAACTTCAACCGACGGCAAGAATTTTACCTTTACCAATGCAACAAGTGTTATCAAATTGAACTTTAATGCCTCGGATAATATTTGCGCTGTTGCTGTGCAATTCAAGGATAATGTGACAGGAGCAGTCTCATTGAACTGTGAAACAGGAATAATCAGCGGTGCCACTTCAAAGATTGTCAGTGTAAAGGGTAACAGCGCTTTTGACGGTCCGGTTTATTTGGCAATTGCTCCCGCAGAACAGAAGGAGATAGTTCTCACATTCACTAATCTTGATGGCCAAAATGCTATGCTTAACGCTTCGGTGAAAAATGGTTTTGCCGCAGGAAGCATAAAGTCTCTCGGAACAGTTTCCGACCTGACCTTTAAAACTGCCGACGACTTGAGTGCAGAGGGTACTGCAAACTGCTATATTGTACCTGCTGAGGGTGTCTATAGATTCAAGGCCAGCGTAAAGGGAAACAGTACAACGGATATAATTACACCAGCAAGTGTTGAATATCTTTGGAGTACTTTCAACACCGCGACGGCTCCTAATACTGCCAATGAAATTGTTAAGGCTGTCAGCCTTGGCGCAGACGGCTACGCCACATTCGAAACGACAGGAGTAAGCGGAAACGTAATAGTTGCAGCCAAGGACGCTAAAGAAAATATAATATGGAGTTGGCATCTGTGGTGTTGTGCCGGTATTGCTGATGTCGTGCATCAGAACGCTACAAACAAACTCAACGGTCAGACTATGCTTGACAGAAATCTGGGAGCACTTTCAAACCATTGGTCCGATGATAACGTTGATGACTTTGGCTTTTTCTATCAATGGGGCCGTAAAGATCCTTTCGTCAGCGCTAGCATAAGAACTACAAATAAACCAGAGACTATTCCTTATGCTGCTGTTCACGGGTTGCAGAAAGCCTTTTCCGGTGGGAAAAAGACCGTCGAATATTCCATAGCGAATCCTACAACGTTTATTAACCCATCTGAAGCTGGAGATTGGCTTCCAGAAAGAGATAATACACTTTGGGCTGTAAATAAGACAATCTATGATCCATGCCCGGTAGGATATGCTATGCCTACCACGAATAGCGGCCCGTGGGGCTTTTTTTCCACATATACAACTTGGGAGAGCACTTATAAGGGTAGATATTTCACCAATAGGGATAATGTCACTGTATGGCATCCTGCGTTGGGATTCCTGTATTGTACTTCAGGCAAGTATAGCGTAAGCAACAATTCTCTGGGTGTGAATGGGAAATATTGGTCATATAATCTTGGAGACTATGTCAATACTGGAAAGGCGTACAGATGGCATGAGGAAGCAAGCACATGCTCTCTTGATGGGGAATTCAGGGCCAGTGGTATTGCCGTTCGTTGTCAGAAAAAATAAAATGAAAGAACTCAAATATCTTGTATTTTTTCTCGCCCTTGCCGTTTCGTGCGGCAAGGGTGAGCTCGTACAGCCTGATGTGCCTGACCCCAAGCCCGAGCCGGAGCCTCAGGAGGTGGTGGTTGCCCCGGAGGAGGGTTCTACCGTGTATGGAAAGGTGTTCTGCGGCGACAAGGGCCTGCAGGGAGTGGTGGTTACCGACGGATACGAGGTTGTATCTACCAACAAGGACGGAATTTATCAGTTGAAGTCGGCAAAGCGGAATGCAATGGTGTGGATATCGGTTCCGTCGGGCTACAAGCCCCTGAACCTGGGAGTTCAATCCCAATTCTTCACATACCTCAGCAAGCCGGCCGGCACTGCCGAACGGGTAGACTTCGAGCTGTTCGAAGACGGCGACCAGACAAATCACAAGATGCTGTTCTTCGGCGACATTCACCTTGCCGCCCGCACCCGCGACCGCCAGCAGTTCGAAACCTTTGCAAAAGAGGTGGAGGCCTTTGCCAAAGCCCACGCCACAGAGAAGGTGTATGCCATTACCCTGGGAGATATGACCTGGGACCAGTATTGGTACAGCAACAATTACAACTTCAACAACTACCTCGAAGACATAAACGCCAATGTAAAGTCGCTTACCGTGTTCCACACTATGGGCAACCACGACCACGATATGAAGACCACGGTCGATGGCGGCTCGCAGGGCTGGAATGCAGTTGACTGGGACTGCGCGGCTGCCTATCGCAGCACTCTGGGACCCAACTACTTCTCCTTCAACATTGGCAAGGTGCACTACATTTCGCTCGACAACATTTACTGCAAGAATACCACGGGTGGGGCTGCGGCCGACCGTCATTACGAAGACGCCGTAAGCGACTACGCTCTGGCCTGGCTCAGGAAAGATCTGGAATTTGTTGACAAGTCAACTCAGATTGTCCTTACGATGCACGCGCCCTACACCACTCAGGAGGGGAATCTTTCGCTCAACAACGGAGCCCTGCTGCTGAACTGCTTCAACGGATACAGCAAGGTGCTCTTTGTTACTGGACATACCCACCGTATGAGCACTACAGAGCGTCAGGGAATAGCAGAACACAATTCCGGTGCGGTCTGCGCTACCTGGTGGTGGGGCGGATATTACAATCCTACGCTCAACGTAGGTACCGACGGAGCCCCCGGCGGATACCGCGTAATGGATTTTACCGGCTCCGACTATGTTTCATACTACAAGGCTGTGGGCAGGGACGACAAATACCAGTTCCGAAGCTACGACCGCAACAGCATTTGCATCGACCCTTCAAAGGTAAAGTATTCCAGCGAATACCGGTCCTGCCTGGCTTCGACGGGAAATTACGGCACCGCCAGCACTGCCAATGAGGTTATCCTGAACGTATGGGACTGGAACAAAAACTGGAAGGTTGAAGTTACCGAGAATGGAAAAGCATTGAAAGTGAGTCAGTTCACCGGTTATGACCCCATTTTCCATCTGGCCTATAGCAACTACAGGTACAATTCTACGGCCAGTCCCAGCTTCTCCGCATTCAAGACCAACCATCTGTTCAAAGTAACGGCAAGCGGCCCTTCATCTACCCTTGAAATCAAGGTGACCGATGACGAAGGCCGGGTATATACCGAAACTATGACCCGCCCCAAGGAGTTTACCGTAGAAATGTACAAATAGTCCCTATGAAGAATTTGAAAACCGTTTTCCTCACTTTGGCGGCATTGTTCATTGCCGCCGATTCGCTGGCCTGCACTACCGCCATTGTTTCGGCGGGAGCCAGCGCCACCGGCCGTCCCCTGCTTTGGAAGCAGCGCGACACGGGGAATCCCTACAATACCGTGGTTTTCATCTCTTCAACCGATTCAACCTATGCCTACACCGGCCTTCTCGGAACCGGCGACCTGCGCCACCGCTCGGTATATGCCGGTGAGAATGAGAAGGGCTTTGCCGTCGTAAACAACAATTCATACAATCTGGCGGCAGGGGAGTACTCCACTGCAAACGGGAGCTTTATGCGCCGTGCGCTGGAACGCTGCACTACCGTCGATGAGTTTGAGGCAATGCTCAAGGCCGAGAATCCGCGCAGGGTCGAGGCCAACTTCGGGGTTATCGATGCCTTTGGAGGCGCCGCCTATTTCGAGGCCGCCGACTCATCGGTCACCAGATTCGACGTGCCCGAGGGAGGTTATCTGGTGCGCGCCAATTTTTCGGTTTCCGGCACTGCCGACGGAGTTGGATTCACTACGGCCGGTATCGCCCGCTATGCCCGCACCGGGTATGCCCGCTATGCTACCGCCCAGGCTGTGATGTCTTCGCATAAGGGCAAATTCACCCCCGCCTTTATGATCGACTCCCTGGGCCGCAGTTTCTACAATGCCCTTCTGGGCTACGATGCGTCGAAGGAGTTCGGCAGTTCGATGGCCTACGACGAAGATTTTATCCCGCGTCCCACCACCACCGCATCGGTCTGCTTCGACGGCAGCGCCTGTATGTGGGCGGCGGTAGGATATACTCCTGCGGCGTACGCAATGCCCCTGCCCGTATGTTCGGAACTGCCTTCCTGCCTTGCCGCCGCCAATGACCTGGCCGTAAGACTGGAGCGCAGAATGCACCCGCTGCGCCGGGACGCCGGAGTCAAGTACATAGACTTTGGCATTGCCAACCGCATTATGGAAATAGTCCGCCGCTACGAGCGGGAAGCCGCCGCGCTGGTGGGCGACAATGCCGCTCTGGACCTTCTGTTCACCCGTTTCGAAAAAGAATTCGACTGATATATGAAAGCTTTGAAAAGACTGGCAGTTTTGCTCTGCACCCTTGCCGTTGCGGCTAATGCCCAGGCGAAGAAACCCGTTTCCAACGTAATAATACCCCAGCCTGTAGAGATTCAGATGCTCGCAGGTTCGTGCCGTGCCGACGCCGTCCCGGTAGTGAACATTGTCGAGGACTTCGAATACGGAGCCGAGGGCTATGTGCTGGAAATAACCTCTCGTGGAATAAAGATTACGGCCGGAACAGCGGCCGGAGAATTCTATGCCCGCCAGTCGCTCGAACAGCTCAGGTATGGGGCAAAGCGCATCCCCGCCCAAAGAATAATAGATTATCCCCGCCTGCCCTGGCGCGGAGTGCTGCTGGACGTTTCCCGCCATTTCCGCAGCAAGGAGTTTGTAAAAAAGCAGCTGCTGGCAATGGCGGCGTTCAAAATCAACCGTTTCCATTTCCATCTGGTGGACGGTGCCGGATGGCGCATTCAGCTGGACAAATATCCGCTGCTTACCCAAATCTCGGCCTGGAGGCCTGCCGAATACTATTACGACTGGTTGGAAAAGGAGAATCATACCTATTGCACCCGCAACCGGGAAGGCGTATACGGCGGCTACTACACCAAGGACGATTTGCGTGAAATTGTGGCATTCGCCGATTCCCTGCACATTACGGTCATTCCCGAAATAGAGATGTTCGGTCATTCCACCGAGGTAATGGCCGTGTATCCCCAGCTCGGATGCCGCGGCTCCGAGTTTGTGATAGACGACAAGGGCAGGGTAGAGCAGGGCAAGGCAGTATATTGTCTTGGCAAGGAAGCATCTTTCGAGTTTCTGCAGGACGTGATAGACGAAGTGCTGGAAATCTTCCCGTCGGAATATATCCACATTGGCGGCGACGAGGCCAACAAGCGCCACTGGAAGGCCTGCCCCGACTGCCAGCGCAGAATTGCCGACCTGGGTCTTAAGGACGAGGATGAACTTCAGAGCTACGGCATTGCCCGGATGGAAAAATACATCAACGGCAAGGGCCGCAAGATTATAGGCTGGGACGAAATTCTGGAAGGCGGCCTGGCTCCCAACGCTGCCGTAATGTCGTGGCGCGGCGAGGAAGGCGGAAGGGCTGCCGCCGCATCGGGCCACAAAGTGGTTATGACTCCCGAGGAATGGTGCTATATAGACAGATGCCAGGGCAACCCCGAGGTCGATTCTGTCGGTTTCCACGGGCTTCTGTCCATAGAGAAAATGTATTCCTATGATCCCGCTCCTGCCGATATGCCCGGCCGCGAGTACGTGATGGGCGTTCAGGCCAACCTTTGGACCGAGATGGTAATGCGGGACAACCATTGCGAGCATATGCTCTATCCCCGCATTTTTGCCATTGCCGAAATAGGCTGGACTCCGCAGGAATCCCGCGATTACCTCAAGTTCGAGCCTCGGGCAATAGAATTGAGCAACCGGCTGCGTTCGGCCGGATACAGCGTGTACGATATGAGTGCAAGGGACTGGCCCCGATAGAGATTCTTTCCGGAATTATTTCCGGTAGTCGAACGTGGGCTTGCGGTCTCCCATAAGAGGCTCGAAGCGGAAATCTTTCCCGCGACGGGCCTCGAATTCTTCTTGTACGCGGCGCAGCAGGTCGCGGTCTTTGTATAATTCCAGAGCCGTAAGGTAAAAAGTGCGGGCCGTAAGCAGAAGGCCCTTCGTGCCGATTGTCATTCCGGCCGATGCGGTCTGTTGCCAGCAATGTCCGCCGCCGGCGGGAACGAATGCCGCTACCCTTATGCTGCCGGTGGGAACCACCCAGGTCACGTTGCCCACGTCGCTGGAAACCCAGGCCTCATTCCCTTCCGCAACCGGCTCGCATACAGTTTCGGCCTGCTTCAGAAGAGCGGGAATGTCATTCTCGGCTATGCCGCTGCCCAGCATCATAGTTTCTGCGAAACTGCGCTCCGACTCGCTGTACTTTACTCCACCGCACTGCCGCAACTTTGAAAAGATGAGCTCCGACATTGTGACGTTGGGGAGCCGTTCGTAATTTCCCGAAACAATCTCGTATTCCATTGTAGTGCCGGTTCCCATCGCGGCGCCCTCGGCGGCCTTGACGGCCCGGTCGAGAATATCTCCCACAACCGTACGGCGGGGATTCCGAATATAGTACAGCACTTCTGCACGGTCGGGAACAATGTTGGGAGCTTTGCCGCCGTCGGTAATTGCATAGTGGATGCGGGAGTCTGAGGGAACGTGCTCGCGCATAAGGTTCATCATATAGTCGAAGGCTTCCACGGCGTCAAGGGCGCTGCGGCCGTTCTGCGGACCGCTCGATGCATGTGCCGACTTTCCGTGGAACACGAAGCGAACCTGCACGTTGGCAAGGCCGGACACTCTGTTTACCGTATTGCGTACGTCGGGATGCCAGTCCAACATTGCATCCACTCCGTCGAAACATCCCTCCCGAACCATATAGGCCTTGCCGCCGCCACCCTCTTCGGCCGGGCAGCCGAACAGCTTTACGGTGCCTTTGTGCCCTGCCGCCAGCCATTTGCTTATGGCAACGGCCCCGGCAACCGAACCGGTTCCCAGAAGGTTGTGCCCGCAGCCGTGCCCGGGAGCGCCTTCCACAACCGGTTGCTGGTATGGCACGGCTGCCTGCGACAACCCTGGAAGAGCGTCGTATTCGGCAAGGATTCCTATTACCGGGCCGCCGCTGCCGAAACTTGCGACAAAGGCGGTGGGGATTCCCGCAATGCCTTTTTCTACGCAGAAACCGTTGGCCTCGAGGTGGGCGGTGAGTTTTTCTACGCTGCGGTATTCGAGATATCCGAGCTCGGGCTCCTCCCACAGGCTGTGCGAGAGCGCGTCATATACTTCGAACGACGAATCCAGATACTTGAGACCTTCCTTCTGCGCAAAAACTGCGGCGGAAGCCGAAAGAAGGAGCAGAGCTATAATCGATTTTTTCATTTTGTCTTATTTGGGGCAAGCCATCCTTTCTTCTTGGCAACGAGCAGGGTGGCAATGCCGCCCAGTGTGCTCAAACCTACGTAAAGCCAGCCGAAGCCGGTTATGAATGCAATGGGAGCCAGGCTGATGAGCGCAATTTCCACCGGCGCCACATAAACGTAGGCGAAGGCATATTCGTCCAGAGTCCCGGTTTTCATATCGGGATCTATGATGCGCAGCAGCGCAATGCTCATAGACATTGTGCCGGTGAACCAACCCCAGGTGAACACAACTTTCTCGAACCAGTATTCTCCGGCCAGGCGTTTGCCTACTGCAAAGACGAAGAGGAAAGTAAGCCCCAGCCCTGCAACTATCATAATAACAAGGGGAATGATGAGTTTCCAGACCACGGCCAGACGTATAGAGGCTACGCCGAAGGCTACCAGATAGTCGGTGAAGGTTCCGCTAAGGTGATTGACCATCTTGGGGCAGACGTACTGGATGGCCCCCGTTTTCTCGAAAATCTTGTTCACTGCCAGCGCTACCAGGAAGGCGCAGATGAAAGTGGGCAGTTTGAGTATGGGCCAGAAATGGGCTACGAGGCAGCTGATGCCGTAACCAGCGGCGCCAATTGCCGCAATTGTTCCGAAATTGAATGTAAGGCTGTCGAGGGAGATGGCCGAGAATGACGCCTCCCCAATGCTGTCCCGCTTGTCTTTGGGCAGAATGCCCGTGCGCAGTTCGTCGGGAAGGTCGGAATATTTTGTAAGGAAGCTGGTCTTGCCGTGATTGCTGCCCCATTTAATAAGGGCAAGGCCTATTACGACAGCCGAAATTATTCCTATTGTGGCACAGGTCATAGAAATGGACATCATATCGGTCTGCCCGTTTTCGGCAAAGGCGGCACCCAGCGCCGCGGCAGTACCGTGGCCTCCGCAGAAGCCCGCCGGCATTGCAATGCCCAGGGCCTCGGTGTTCTCCCAGATGAATCCGAAGAAAGCGAGTCCCAGCAGTCCTCCTAAAGCCCATTGGAACAGCATTCCGGAATTGGAGTATGCCCACATTCGTCCGACTCCCTCTTTGTTCTCGGACACTTTTTTCTGAGACGTAAGGGGAATGCAGGCGAAAACCAGCGCAATGAGCACGGCCGAATAAGAGCCGCAATTGTCGGGCTGCAGCGGCAGCCATCCAAGAATCTCCGGTCCCAGCACAAGCGCGGCGAAACCTGCGATGAGACTTGGCGGCAGGAAGAGCTTTTGAATGAATTTGACTTTTGCCCGAAGAAACTTTCCAAGCATCAGGAGGGCGGAAATGAGTCCGAAATCGACAAGAAATGTCCAGGGGGTAAATTCCATAAGTGTTGTGGTTTTCTATTCTAACAAATATAATGAAATTTAAGGAAAATCAGAAGCTTCGGACCTAAAAAACACAGCTGCCGCCACGCCTTTGACGCCCCTGTCGCTGACAAAATGTCAGTGGCATAGAGTTGGTAAATATGAGAGCCGTAAACAAAACGGAAAACAATTTAAAAATTTATAATATTATGGGAAAAATCATTGGAATCGACCTTGGTACAACAAACTCTTGTGTATCTGTAATGGAAGGCAACCAGCCTACCGTCATAATCAATGACGAAGGCGCCCGCACCACTCCTTCGGTAGTGGCTTTCACCGAGGGTGGCGAACGTAAAGTCGGCAACGCTGCAAAGCGTCAGGCCATCACAAACCCTAAGAACACCATCTTCTCTATCAAGAGATTTATGGGAGAGACCTACGACCAGGTAAGCAGGGAAGTTTCCCGCGTACCCTACAGCGTAGTCAAGGGCAGCAACAATTCTCCCCGGGTTGACATCGACGGCAGAATGTACACCCCTCAGGAAATTTCAGCCATCATTCTTCAGAAAATGAAGAAAATCGCCGAGGACTATCTGCGTCAGGAAGTTACCGAGGCTGTAATTACCGTACCTGCATACTTCTCCGATTCACAGCGTCAGGCTACGAAGGATGCCGGTAAGATTGCCGGACTCGACGTAAAGCGAATCATCAACGAGCCTACCGCCGCTGCTCTGGCATACGGTCTTGACAAAAAGAACAAGAACATTAAGGTTGCGGTTTACGACCTTGGAGGCGGAACCTTCGATATCTCTATCCTGGAACTCGGAGACGGCGTGTTCGAGGTTAAGTCAACCAACGGAGACACCCATCTGGGAGGCGACGACTTCGACCAGGCAATCATCGACTGGCTGGCAGCCGAATTCGCAAGGGACAATTCGGGAATGGACCTCAAGCAGGACCCTATGGCCCTCCAGAGACTCAAAGAGGCAGCCGAGAAAGCCAAAATCGAGCTTTCAAACAACTCTGCCACCGAAATCAACCTGCCTTACATCACAGCTATCGGCGGTGTTCCCAAGCACCTTGTAAAGAGCCTGAGCCGCGCCAAGTTCGAGTCTCTTTGCGACGACCTTTTCCGCCGCAGTATCGAGCCTTGCCGCAGAGCTCTCGAAGATGCCAAGCTTTCGGCTTCCCAGATTGACGAAGTTCTGCTCGTGGGCGGTTCTACCCGTATCCCCCGCATCCAGGAACTCGTTAAGGAATTCTTCGGAAAGGAGCCCAACAAGAGCGTCAACCCCGACGAAGTGGTTGCAATAGGTGCCGCAATTCAGGGCGGTGTGCTCGCCGGCGACGTAAAGGACGTGCTCCTGCTGGACGTTACACCCCTCAGCCTTGGAATCGAGACCCTGGGCGGAGTAATGACCAAACTCATAGAGAGCAACACCACCATTCCCGTACATAAGGACCAGGTGTTCTCCACCGCAGTTGACAATCAGCCTTCAGTGGAAATCCGCGTGCTTCAGGGTGAGCGCCCTATGGCAAAGGACAACAAGCAGATAGGTGTGTTCCATCTGGACGGAATCGCTCCCGCTCCCCGCGGAATACCTCAGATCGAGGTGAGCTTCGACATCAACGCCAACGGTATCCTGAGCGTTACCGCAAAGGATAAGGCAACCGGAAAGGAACAGCATATCAAGATTGAAGCTTCGAGCGGTCTTACCGACGACGAAATACAGCGTATGCGCGACGAGGCCAAGGCCAATGAGGCCGCCGACGCTGCCGAGAAAGCTAAGGTTGACAAAGTGAACAACGCCGACGCAATGGTCTTCCAGACCGAGAAGAATATCAAGGAGTATGGAGACAAGATTCCTGCCGACAAGAAGGAAACTATCGAGAAGGCTTGCGCCAGCCTCAAGAAGGCTGTAGAGGCCAAGGATATGGACGGCATAGACAAGTACAACGCCGAACTTGAGCAGGCTTGGCACGCCGCCTCGGAAGATATGGCAAAGGCCGCACAGGGTGCCCAGCAGGGCGGACAGGGCTTTGCAGGCCAGCAGAGTGGTCCTCAGGGATACTCCGGCCAGCAGGGAGGTCCCCAGCCCGACTACGGTAACACCAACGACACTCCCGACGAACAGTAGTCTTTACAGACATTCCAATTTTTTAACACTCAACGTTTTATAAGAAGAGGTCGACTCTAAAAGGGGTCGGCCTCTTTTTTTTGATGAGCGGAGCTCCGCAGCGGCAGCAGCTTGCCTCTGAGAGGACTCCGCTCACTTCGTTCGCTCCGGCCCCTTCCACCGTTTCCTGCGTCCCGCTGACGCGGAACTTGTCTCCGGCGGACCCTTCCCCCTGCCCCTGTCCGGGGGTGGACAGGCCTCTCAGAGGCAAGCTGCATGCCGCATTGCTGCGCATCCGCTCTAGGCTCAGGTGCAAAACTATGTGTTTAAGCATAGATGTTCTGGAGTCTGAAGAGGAAGTATTTGACATCTGATACACCTCTTAGTTGAGCACGTCGGGGCGTTTTCAGAAATGCTTCATAGTGAGCGAATTACAGAAGACCCTTCCTCGATCTGACGGAAGGGATTCTGGCAACTCATTGATTGCCAGCCGTTTCCAAATTTAATCCCGTCCACGGCTGGC
>JAKSKE010000003.1 GCA_024401895.1 Bacteroidales bacterium | reverse complement strand
CAAAATATGCGGGAGCAAGGAGCCGAGGGGTCCGGGGATGTGCCCCGGTATAAAAAAGTGAGCCACTAATCTAGCAGCTCACCTTTCTTGTTGTACAACTCATATTGCAGGACACTGTATTCGGTGACTTCCACCAATTTCAGCTTGCACTTGTACTTTTTCTTCCATCTGTTGATAAATGAATTGAATACGCCTCTCGAAAGGTATGCTCCCAGAATGGGGCTGGTCTTAATTATAAGACAGTCGAGACCTTTGTCGTTTACATAGTATGCAATCTGACGTTCAACCTGTTCGTCGATTACCACTGTCGAGGCGATTTTCCCCGTTCCGTGGCACAGAGGACACTGTTCTGTGGTGTTGATTCTGGTAACGGGACGAATGCGCTGACGCGTAATTTGCATCAGCCCGAATTTTGTGAGAGGCAACACATTGTGCTTTGCCCGTTCGCCGCTCATAAGCTCTACCATATATTTGTAAAGTTCATTGCGGTGCTCGGCCGTGTCCATATCTATGAAATCGACAATGACAATGCCTCCCATATCCCGAAGTCTGAGCTGGCGCGCTATTTCTTCGGCTGCCAGTTTGTTGACTTCGAATGAATTTTCTTCCTGGTCATCGGTCTTTGCACGAATGCCGCTGTTTACGTCTATTACGTTGAGGGCTTCGGTTGTCTCGATTACCAGATATGCACCCTGCTTCAGGGGAACGACTTTTCCGAAGCTGCTCTTGATTTGCCGGGTAACTTCGAAATAGTCAAAGATGGGTTCCTTCCCTTCATAGAGTTTGACAATTTTCTCCTGGTCGGGGGAAATCGTGCTCACATAGGCCCGGGTTTCCTCATATACGTTTCCGTCGTTGACGTAAATGTTGGAGAAACTGTCGTTCAGAAGATCGCGCAGGATTGCCGTGGTCTTGCTGCATTCAGAAAACAGCAGCCCCACGCTCTTGCGCCTTTCGATTTTCTTCCAGGAGCCTTCCCACTTGTTAATGAGAGATTTGAGCTCAGCAATCAGCACCGATGCATTCTTGCCTTCGGCTGCGGTGCGTATGATAGCTCCGTAATTGGGTGGAAGAATACTCTGTACAAGAGTTTCAAGTCTGCGTTTTTCTTCCCGGGAAGAAATTTTTTGCGAAATGCTTACCTTCTGGGCGAAGGGAAGCAGTACAATGTTGCGTCCTGCCAATGAGATTTCGGCCGAAAGCCTCGACCCCTTTGTGGAAATGGGCTCTTTGACAATTTGCGCCATTATCATTTGCCCCGGCTTCAAATACGTCTCTATTCTGCCTTCTTTTGCAAGAGGCTGCCCCAGCTTGATGCTGCCGAACAGCTCTTTGGCATTGCGGTTTGGATTGGTTTCCTTTACAAACTTGTCGAAAGCAGGGAAGTATAATCCCAGGTCCAGATAGTGAATGAACGCTTCTTTGTCTTCGCCAATGTCCACGAAAGCGGCGTTGAGTGACGGCAGTATCTTCTTGACCTTGCCAAGAAGCACGTCGCCCACCCCGTAGCTTTCCTCTTTGGTTGACTCGTGACTCAGTTCAATGAGCCTGTGATTTTCCATCAAGGCTATGCGAACTTCGGAACTCGCGGCGTCAACCACCAGGTTCTTTTCGATTTTTTCCAGATCCATTGACATTGTGCTTTTCAAAAAAAAGCCGTAAAAATACGGCCATTCAAAACGAAAGGCCCTGCGGATCTCCCGCCGGGCCTCCCGCGACTATTTCTTCTTATGTCTATTCTTGCGCAAACGTTTTTTACGTTTGTGAGTAGCCATTTTGTGTCTCTTATGCTTCTTTCCGTTAGGCATAGTGTGTATTGTTTGAAATAATTATTTTATTGTAAAGACTTTTGCAGGCTTGAAAGCGGGAATGTCGTGAGCGGGGATTGTGATTGTGGTCTTCTTTGTGATATTGCGGGCGGCCTTCTGTGCGCGATGCTTGACGATGAAGCTTCCGAATCCACGCAGATATACGGGCTCACTGTTTGATACAGAATCCTTTACGCTTTCCATAAAAGCCTCTACTACGGTCTGCACTGTTACTTTCTCAATACCGGTAGCCTTCGCAACCTGATTTACGATGTCTGCTTTAGTCATATTCTCAATCTTTAATGTTATATTACTGTATTCCCCATTGGGGAGTGCAAAAATAGAGTTAAATTTTTAATATTCAAAATTCTATGTTTATTTTTGACTGCAATTTTTCTGGCACGGCTATTGACCATATATCCGCCGGTTAAAAATACTGACATTTTGGCAAAGAATATGAATATTGAGACAGAGTTTATGCTCCCGGGAGGATCGGAAGTGAGCATCATTCCGGTAATGCAAGGCGAGGGCGTACCTCCGGTAGAAGATTCGGAATTACCTGATACACTGCCAATTCTGGCACTACGTAATGCAGTTGTGTTCCCCGGGACAATATTTCCCATAACCATTGGCCGTGACAAATCTGTCAAACTCATCAGAGATGCAGAGAAAAACGGATTTTTCATAGGGGCCGTGCCCCAGATAGACGTTATGGTGGAGGATCCCCAGCAGGAAGACCTCTTCCCCTATGGAACCGTCACCAGAATCATCCGCACCCTGGATATGCCCGACGGAACAATTACCGCAATACTTCAGGGCTACAAGCGTCTTGAACTGGATGCGGTGCTGGGCTATGAGCCTTACATAACGGCGAGGGTTCATTACCTGAGCGAAGAGACCCACGGCTGTGAGGACCCCGATGCAAAGGCTATCGCCGATTCCCTCAAAGAAAAGGCCATCCAGCTTATCAAAGGCTCCAACTTCGCTTCGAAGGAGGCGGTGGGGGCTCTCCGCGGAATCGACAACCTTCACTTCCTTGTGAATTTCATAGCAACTACCGTAGAGGTTGACAATTTCTCTGACAGAATGGAGTTGCTTCAGTACGACGACGTCAAGTTGCGCGCTCTCAAACTTCTGTCGAGCCTGAGTTCTCAGCTCGAGCTCCTGAAGATAAAACAGGAGATCAACCAGAAGGTGAAGAGCGAAATAGACCAGCAGCAAAGGGAGTATTACCTTAATAATCAGTTGCGTACCATTCAGGAAGAGCTGGGTATGGACGACGCCGAGGAATTCGACCGTTTCCGTTCCAGGGCTGCCGAGAAGAAGTGGCCCGAAGCTGTGGGAAAACAGTTCGAGAAGGAACTTGCAAAACTCGAGAAGTACAATCCCAGCTCGCCCGACTACAGCGTTCAGTACAACTTCCTGGAATTTCTGCTCAATCTTCCCTGGGGCGAGTTCAGCAAAGACAATCTGGACCTTGCCCACGCCCAGAAGGTGCTGGATAAGGACCACTTCGGCCTGGACAACGTCAAAGACCGTATCATTGAATACCTTGCGGTTCTTAAGCTGAAAGGAAATATGAAGTCTCCGATCCTCTGCCTGTACGGGCCTCCGGGAGTAGGAAAAACCTCTTTGGGCAAGTCTGTCGCAAAGGCGCTCGGGCGCAAGTATGTGCGCATTTCGCTTGGCGGAATGCACGATGAGGCCGAAATCCGCGGTCACCGCAAAACTTATGTCGGGGCGCTTCCCGGACGTATCCTGAATGGAATAGAGCGTGCCGGCACTTCCAACCCTGTAATTGTGCTGGACGAGATAGACAAACTGGCGTCGGATTTCAAGGGCGACCCTTCATCGGCTTTGCTGGAAGTTCTCGATCCCGAGCAGAACGCCACTTTCCACGACAATTATCTCGACATTGACTACGACCTCAGCAATGTGCTGTTCATCACCACTGCCAATGGAATCTCCAGCATTCAGCCGGCTCTGCTGGACAGAATGGAAATGATAAACGTAAGCGGATACCTTGCCGAAGAGAAGGCCGAAATTGCAAAGAAGTACCTTATCCCCAAGCAATTGGGCGAGCACGGGCTCAAGAAGGGTGCGCTTAAGATAGACGCCAAGGCAATCAGGGAGATAATCGACAGCTACACCCACGAATCGGGCGTGCGCGGCCTGGAGAAACAGATAGCCAAGATTGCCCGTGTCACTGCAAAGAAAATTGCGTTGGAACAGGACTATCCCACCACTATTAAGAAAGAGCATCTGAAGGAATACCTCGGGCTCCCCACCGCCTTCCACGATTCACAGGACGGCAATGAATTCCCCGGAGTCGTTACCGGACTGGCCTGGACTCAGATGGGCGGAGAGATTCTGTTCGTAGAGAGCAGCGTAAGTGAAGGCAAGGGCGTTATGACAATGACCGGAAACCTTGGAGACGTAATGAAGGAATCGGCTACCATTGCCTACCAGTATATCAAGGCTCACCCGCAGATGGCTCAGATAAGCCCCGAGGATTTTGCAAAGAAAGACATTCACGTACACGTTCCCGAAGGCGCTACACCCAAGGATGGTCCTTCTGCCGGAATTACGATGGTCAGCTCTATGGTAAGCGCTCTCAGAGGCAAGGCGGTCAGGAAGGGAATTGCAATGACGGGAGAGATGACTCTCCGGGGCAAGGTCCTGCCTGTAGGTGGAATCAAGGAGAAGATTCTTGCCGCCAAGCGCGCGGGGGTAAATACCATTGTCATCTGCGAAGAAAACCGCAAAGACATCGAGGATATCAAGGACATCTACGTAAAGGGCCTCAGCTTCCATTACGTAAAGGATATCAAGGACGTGATAGATTTTATCTTCTAGAGGCTGGATTCCAGCTGCGGAAGATTTTCAACTTCGAGACGACGGCCCAATATGGTGCCGTCGTTCTTTATTATAAAGAGCTTGGGCGTGGACAATACCCCGTAATTCTGTACAAAATCCGACTCCAGCTCGGGATCCCACAGGTGAATGACCTTTAAATTGCAGTTGCCAAGCTTGAATTCTTTCCTCCACTTTTTCCATTTTTCTTTGTCGGTCCCTACATATACGGCATAAAAATCGGCTTTAGCCTTCCAGCCCTTGAGCACGGTGGGCAGGACTTTGGTTTCCAGCTTGCACTTTGCACAGTCGGTGTCGTAGAAAAAGAGGATCGCGCTGCGGCCGGGGCGGGGGATGACGGTCGTACCCGAGCAGGGACGGCAGAGCGTGAGAGAAGGGGCAGGGCATCCTATGAGCGACTGCCTGTTGAATCGGGCGAAAACCTTCGCATCTGCATATTCGTCTTCGCTTTCAAAATTCACTATGCGGCTTTCGAACCAATTGTCCCACAGATAAATGGCAACGGCCTCATCTCCCATAAGGGGAGACTTCCTATAATTGTTATAAAGCCTTTGGGCCAGATGACTCTGCATAAGACTGTCGTCTATCGAAGCCAACAGAAAATCGCATTCCTGCTGTTTGATTTCCACAGGCTCAATGCAGATAAGACTCATATACCGGTCTGCCAGCGAGTCCAGTTTTTCATACATCCACAAATCGTCCGCGTGTGCCGTGCTTTCATTTGTCTGGCCGAAAGCGGGCAACGCGGCAAGGATTACAGCAAGTATGGCGACCAGCCGTTTCATATTACGTCCGGGAGCTTTACTCCGGGAACAGTGAACATTGAGGTGTCGCCCTTGTGCTGGATAATGTCGCGTACGGCGCTGGATGAAATGTGTGCAAACTCCTGTGCCGTAGGGATTATGATTGTCTCTATCTCTGGGGCGAGCCGGCGGTTGGCGTCGGCAATGGCGCGTTCGTTGTCGAAATCAATCATATTGCGTACGCCTCTTACAATGTGCCGGATGCCCATCTGACGGCAGATATCCACTGTGAGTCCGTCATAGCATACTACGCTTACTCCCGGTATGCCCTTCACGGCTTCACCTATGATTGCCGTCCTCTGGTCCATATTGAAGAATCCACGCTTGTCCTGGTTTACACCCACAGCAACTACAACTTCGTCGAACATTGTAAGTGCCCGGTTCAATATATTCAAATGTCCTGCGGTAAACGGGTCGAAAGACCCCGGAAACAGTGCTTTTACTTTCATAAAGTGCAGATTTTAGTCTCTCCTGGCCAGACCTATGTAATAGAATAGGGTTGCCAGGGAGCCCAGTGCGGCTACCACGTATGTGAGCGCCGCCCATTTGAGCGCATCGGCGGCCATATCCTGAGTCTCGAAATCGGAAACACCCGAACCGTTGAGCCAGTCCAGGGCACGGTGGCTTGCATTGATCTCTACAGGCAGAGTAATGAAACTGAACAGGGTGGTGGCTGCAAAAAGGCCGATTCCCAGATAAAGCAGGGTGGGACCTAGGAAGTTGGCAACAAGAAGGCCGAGCAGAATGACCCAGGTAACTGTTCTGTTTGCAAATGTGACCACCGGAACCAAGGCCGAACGCAGTCTCAACGGAGCGTAGCCGGTAGCGTGCTGAATTGCATGCCCGGTTTCGTGGGCTGCCACTGCCGCGGCGGCAATGCTGCGCTGTGAATAAACGGCCTCGCTTAGGTTTACGGTCTTGTCGGCCGGGTTGTAATGGTCGGTGAGCATTCCCGGTGTCGATACTATTTTAACGTCGGTGATTCCGTGGTCCCTGAGCATTTTCGCTGCAACCTCGGCGCCCGAAAGGCCGCCCCTGGTGGGAATATGCGAGTATTTGTTGAATTTCCCGTTCAAAGTCTGCTGGATGATGAATGAAAAAATCATCACTCCAATCATTATTATCCAAAGAAAAGAAGATCCCATAGTATTATTTAATAAACCATTATTTCATCCAAAAAGAAATAGCCCCAGAAGTTGAAACGTTCTGTTTTGAGCCTTATATATCTTGTTTTCACTGTGTCGAATTCGGCAACCAGCCTTGGGAAGCTGACTTCATTGCCCCTTTCCTGGGGAATTACTATGCGTCTGAAACTGGCTTTCCCCTCCGGGCCGGAATAAGGCTCGCGGCGCCATCCTCTGCCTTCGCTTTTCACTCCTTCGGGTTTTTTGCCGAAGCTGGCTACGGTTGTAAAGTCTGTTCCGTTGTCGGAAATCTGGAATTCTGCGTATTCCGGCGAGTTCATATCGCGTTGCTTGCGGTAGAATTCGGCTTCGATTCTGCTTACATCTACACTTCTGCCCAGGTCTATGGTTACGTCGAAATTGCCGGTTGTGCCCTGCCAGCGGTCATCCCGGTAGCTCCATCCTCCCAGAAGGCCGTCGGTAAGGGTAGCTTCGGCCGCTGCAGGATAGCCTCCGCTCCATTTGCAACCTTCATTGTAGATTACTTTGCAGCCTCTTGCCAGATGCTCGGTGCTCGTGTTGAACCCGGCTCTGTTTCCGGCCTCGGTTGCAAGGTCGAATGCGTGGTATCCGGCATTGCGCATCTGGGCGTTCAAATCCAGGGCCCGCGTGCGGAACTTGTCGTATCCGTCTTTGTTCTGAGGCTGAGTCCAGCCTATTTCGGCTATGGCAAGCCCTCGGGGCCAGTACATATATTCGGCATATTCGTCAGATACAATATATTCTGCCCAAAGGTTTGCCTGTACGCCCGTTATGTGGGAAGGGCGGGCAATCCCGTCTGTGGGATTGTAGCTGTAAATCTTCTCCAGAGGCAGATAAACACCGTATGCGGCGGGCTCTTTGTGAGGTTTGTCCTGGGCCGCATCTATGTAACAGAATTTCCCCGGAGTCATAATGGCGTCGTGTCCCAGTTCGGTTGCCTTGTTGCCTCCGTCTATGCCTCTCCAGGACATTACGGTGGCATTCGGTGCAAGTCCTCCTTCCAGAATCTCGTCCCAACCAATAATATGCCTTCCGTGGCTTTCCAAATATCTTTCTATTCTCTTTATAGTGTAGCTCTGAAGTTCGTTCACGTCTTTCAGCCCCTCGTCCGCTATGCGCTTCTGGCAGTCCGGGCAGGTTTGCCAGGCCTTCTTGTTGGCCTCGTCTCCTCCAATGTGAATATATTCGGAAGGGAAGAGTTCCATAACCTCGTCCAGTATGTTCTGCATAAACTCAAAGGTGGCTTCTTTGCCGGGGCACAGCACCGTGTTTTCATATTCCCTGCCCGAGCAGCTTACCTGGGGATACACCGAGCAAACCTCGTAACTGTGGCCCGGGATTTCGATTTCGGGCACAACCGTCACGTGCCTTGCGGCCGCATATTCGACAATCTCGCGTATGTCGTCCTTGGTGTAGAATCCGCCGAAACCTTCCTCTTCGCTGGAGAAATGTCTCTCTGAACGCCTCCAGTCATTGCAGAACTGCTGCTGCCTCCAGGCCGCCTTGCTGGTGAGAAGGGGATAGCGGTCAATTTGCAGCCTCCAGCCTTCGGCGTCGGTAAGATGCATATGCAGGCGGTTTAGCTTGACCGCAGCCATGGCATCTATATGCTTGAGTATGAATTCTTTGCTGCGGAAGTGCCGGGATGCGTCCAACATTAGGCCGCGGTAGGGGAAACGGGGTTCGTCCTTGATTGTGCAGCAGTCTATGGTCCAGTCGGAGGTCTCTATGCCGGCAAACATATTGCCGCTCATCTGGCAAAGAGTCTGTTTTGCGTAGAATACGCCTGTCGAACTTGAAGCCTCAATTGTTACCGCCTTTGGGGTAACCTTCAGAATGTAACCTTCTTCTGCTATTCTTTTGTTATACTTGACGTTTATGAGTTCGTTGGCCGAATGATGATAGACCCCCTTCGCCGAGCTTATGTACTGCGGGCGGGGTATCACTTTTTCATAACTCTGCCCGCACAGGACGGCGCTGGTCAGCAATGTTGCCGCCGCACAGGCAATAATGTATAGGTATTTGCTCTTCATAAGTACAAATATACTCTTTATTTCGTTATATTTGTATGTTATGAAAGGTGTTAATATATTTTTAGCCGACGGTTTCGAGGATTGCGAAGCCCTTGCGGTGAATGACGTGCTCCGTCGCGGGGGTGTTGAATGCTCCCTGATTAGTGTGAACGGTACTCAATATGTTACTTCGTCTCACGGAGTTATGGTTAAGGCCCATACAGTTTTCATCCCCGGGCAATGCTGCGATTCTGCCTGCGAAGACCCCTGCGAAAAGGATTTTATGATTTTCCCCGGAGGAATGCCCGGAAGCCGCAATCTTGCAGAATGCGCGCCTCTTATGGAAATGATGAAAAGGCATTATGAGGAAGGCGGGTCGGTTGCCGCCATTTGCGCGGCTCCGGGTCTGGTACTCAGCCAGCTGCCAAGTCTCGAAGGGGTGCATTTCACCTGTTTCGACGGTTTTCAGGAATACCTTCTTTCGAAGGGGGCCGTGTTTGAGGAACTGCCTTCGGTGGTAAGCGGGAGAATCATTACCGGGCGCAGCGCCGGGCACGCCGTCAGCTTTGGCCTGGACATCCTCGCAGCAATAAAAGGCGAGGAAGCCGCCGCCAATGTAGAGTATTCAATGTATCTATACTGATGGACAGCGAACGTATCGACAAATATCTGTGGGCAATCCGTGTATTCAAGACCCGCAGCGAGGCTACCGATGCCTGCAACGGCAATAAGGTGCAGATAAACGGCGTGAACGCAAAGGCGTCGAAGGCCGTGAAAATAGGCGATTCAATAAAAGTGCGCAAGGGTACGGTCCTATATGAATTCAAGGTGAACCAGCTCAGCGGAACCCGTATGGGCGCGTCGCTGGTGCCTCAGTACGCCCAGAACCTTACGCCCGAGAGCGAACTCGCAAAACTGCACGCTCCGGTGGAAACGTTTTTTGTGAAGAGAGACCGGGGCTCGGGCCGGCCTACCAAGAAGGAACGCCGCGAACTGGATGCTCTCTGGGACGAATTCGAATGATAAACAAATTTTAGATGGAAGAAAAAAAACTATATCCGGTGCATCTGTGCACTATTCTGGACGAATATGTCTGGGGCAGCGAGGAATTCAAACTTGCCGACCTTGGGTACAGGGATTCCCTTTTACGGGACGGATGGCTCGCCGGCAACACCATAAGCGAGGTTATGGACACCTATCTGGACAGAGTCGTAGGGGACAGGGTGTACGAATACTTCGGGCGCCAGTTTCCCTTTCAGGTGAAATATATCCATTGCCGTACAATATCTCCGCTGCTGGTGCATCCAAATGACACTGTGGCCGCACAGCGCTACGATTTTCTGGGAAAGGAGAAAGTTTGGGTAGTGCTCAGGGCCGGCAAGGGTGCAATGGCATACGTCGGGTTCCGCAAGGACACCAACGCCGCCGGCTTCCTTGCAAAATGCGAGGACGGCAGCGCGCTGGACCTGCTGAACGGAATTGCCCTCTATCCCGGGCAATGTCTGTCAATTCCATCGGGTACGGTAAACTGCCTCAAGGGAGAGGTTCTGGTGGCCGAGGTGAGTGAGTCTTCGCCTATGGATTTCTGTCTTACAACCTGGGGGCAGGAGGCGGGCCCCGAGGAATTCGACCCGGAATTCAACCTCATTGAGGCGCTGGACTTCATAAACTACGGTGCCTACTGTGCACCGGTTCCCGGTGCCGATTCGCCCGAAGGTATACCGGAACTCCTGGCCTCTCTGCCGCAGTTCACGGTAAACCGTTTGAGGCTGAAAGCTCCCATAAGCATAAGTACCGAAAAATGCGATTCCTGTATGGTTTACAACTGTACGGCAGGCGAGGCTTCGGTGCAGATGGAAATTCTGGGCCGCAGGACCGACTGTATCCTCAAGGAAGGAGAGACAGTCCTGGTGCCCGCCGAGGTTCAGGAATTCTACCTCGTGCCAATAAAGGAAGGAACTGAGCTTCTGGAAGTCTATTCCGAAGCCAGGGAACCTGCCGACTCATACATAAACACCAATGTCGAAGCCGTATTGCCCGAAAACGAGCAATGAAATTGAAGAATATGACTCGAAAATGTTCCAACAGACTGGAGCTCAGCCTCTCCAACTGTCTTCACAATTATAACCATTACAGGTCACTCATACAGGATACAACAAAGCTTCTGGTTCTGGTAAAGGCCAATGCCTATGGGACCGGGGCAGTTGAATTCAGCCGCCTTCTGGAGCGTGCCGGCGCCGACTATTTTGCCGTGGCCACTACCGGAGAAGGCGTTGAACTCAGACAGGCCGGCATTATGCTCCCTATCCTGGTGCTCAACCCCGGAATAGATTCTTTCGACGAAATAATAGAATACAAGCTGGAGCCCGCCCTGCCCGACATTGAAGCCATTCGGCTGATGGCAGAAAAAGTATCTTCTTCCCGAATCAAAAGTTATCCCGTGCACATTGCACTGGACACCGGTATGCACCGCCTGGGATTTATGAGCGACGAGATTGATGGTCTGCTGGGCTGCCTTGCATCTCTGCCGCAGGTAAAAGTGAAGTCCATATATACGCACTTGTGCGTGGCCGACAGTCCCGATGAATCGGACGACAGATATACCCTCGCCCAGCTGGAACTGTTCAAGCGGAATGCAGGGCTGATAGACAAAGCGCTGGGCTACCATCCAATCTGGCACGCGCTCAATACCGCCGGAATCGAAAGATTTCCTCAGTTTCAGTTCGATATGGTAAGGCTGGGGCTTGGAATATATGGAATTGACCCTGTCCCCGAAAGCACCCGCGACCTTAAACCGGTAGCTTCCCTGAAAGTGGAGGTCCTTCAGGTTAAGGATCTCAAGCCGGGTGACGGCGAGATTGGCTACGGCCGTCACGGCAAGATTGCCCCCGGGGGTACCAGAATCGCAACCATACGAATAGGCTATGCCGACGGAATAAACCGGCATCTGGGCCAGGGGAAGGCGTCTTTCCTCATAAATGGGAAAAGGGCCAGGACCATAGGAAACATTTGTATGGATGCCTGTATGCTGGACGTCACCGGAATAGATGTCAAGCCCGGAGACGAAGTGACCATATTCGGCGAGGATCCTACAATATGTGAACTCGCCCGCATTCTGGACACTATACCTTACGAAATAATAACGTCGGTTCCCCGCCGTATTCCAAGAGTTGTAGTCGACAGGTAAGGAGGGTTCTTTATCTGAGGTCGGTGACAACCCAGGGGTCCTGATATTCCGAACAGTCCAAACTGAATTCCGACAAGTCTTCCGAGGCCTTGCCGTAGGTTATGTTTTCGAGTTTGAAATCCAGCTTTGTGCTTCCGTCCTTCCCCGCGGCAAACACGCCGCAGATTGAATTGTCGCTCGAATTCAGGGAACTCAGGGATTTTTTGATGTAGCCTGTATTGGAAAGCAGGGAGGACAATTGCCCACCCTGTTCCAGATATATCTCCTGGCCGGCTTCGTCTATTGTCCACTGGGTTTTCCCGTCGCATATTATGGTCATATCGCCGGCTTTGACCGAGTAGAGTTTGCCTTGAAGTTCGAGCTTTCCCTCTGCAATGCTGTGCGATTCTCCGCTATGGCTTATGCCGAAGTCCAGGCTAATGCGGTCGCCTTGTCTGAAATGCCGCAGGAGTTCATCTACCTTTTCATACTGTGCATAGGCCCCCATACAGATGAGCAGCCCCAATGCCGCCGAAATCAATTTTTTCATTTTCCGTATTTGGCGAGGATTCCTTCCAGCTCTTCAAGGTCGCTTACGAGTACCTCCCTGGTCTTCGTGCCGTCCTGATGTCCCACGATGCCTGCGGCCTCGAGCTGATCCATCACACGACCTGCCTTTGCATATCCCATACCAAGTTTTCTCTGGAGGTCTGAAGTGGAGCCTTTCTGGTTGGTCACTACTATCCTTGCGGCCTCGGCGAACCTTTCGTCCACATCGGACATATCTACGCTTCCCGATGCAGTGTCGCCAACGGTATCGGCGGCTTCGGGCAGGTAGTAAGGACAGTTGTAGGATTTGCCGTATCCAATCTGTTCACCTATGAATTCGGTAATGGCATCTATCTCCTTACCGCTCACAAAGCCGCACTGGATTCGCTCGGTATCTATTCCGGCAGAGAAAAGCATATCTCCGTTTCCAATGAGCTTCTCGGCTCCGGGGGCATCAAGAATGGTCTGCGAGTCGGTTCTGGACGCTGTCCTGAAAGCGATTCGCATAGGGAAGTTACTCTTGATGAGGCCGGAAATCACGTCAACCGAAGGACGTTGGGTGGCAAGAATTACGTGAAGGCCTGCCGCACGTCCCTTCTGCGCCAGTCTGATTATGGAATTGGTTATGCTTCGCGATGCGGTCTTGGCTTCGGGGGAAGCGCCTGTGGTCATTGTAAGGTCGGCGTACTCGTCCACTACCACAACTATGTAGGGGAGGAATTTATGCCCTTTGTCCGGGCGGAGTTTGCGTTCCTTATATTTCTCGTTGTAAAGCTTGATGTTGTTGACCCCGGCCTCGGAGAGTTTGGTATAGCGCTCATCCATCTCGATGCACAGCGAGCGCAGAATCTTTTCTGCACGCTTGGGATTCTTGACAATCACATTGGCCTGTTCGTCTTTCTCGCTGTCGTCGGGCAGGGCTGCCAGATAGTGATGGATCAATCGGTTGTATGCACTGAACTCAACCATCTTGGGGTCGATGAACACAAATTTGAGTTCGGACGGATGGCAGGAGTACAGCAGCGAGCTTACTATTACGTTCAGTCCCACCGACTTACCCTGCTTGGTAGCACCTGCAACCAGCAGATGGGGAGCATCGGCGAGGTCGAATACCTTGACCTTCTGGGTAATGGTGTAACCTATGGCAATGGGCAGACAGGCTTTGCTCTCCCTGAACGATGCGTCGTTGAGCAGCGACTTGAGCGGAACCATACTCGCAATGTCGTTGGCTACTTCGATTCCCACGGAATCGGACAGGGTCACGACTCGCACTCCTTTGGCTCCCAGGGAAATCGCTATGTCTTCCTGAAGTTGTTTGATGGCAGATATCTTTACGCCGGGTGCGGGATATGTCTTGTAGAGCGTTACTGTAGGTCCAACGATGGCCTGAACGTCCGAGAGCTGAATCTTGTAGTTGCCGAGGACGGCCCGAATCTTATTGTTGTTGCGCTTTATTTCTTCGTCGCCTACAATGTGCTTGGAACTTCCGTGATTCTCCAGCAGGTTCAGTGAAGGCGCCTTGTATTTGGGCAATCCGTCGGGCGGGTCGAGGCGGTTGTCTATGGGCGGAAGATTCTCTACTACGGGGGCTTCCAGATTTTCTGCCTTGACTATCTCCAGATTTCCTTCCACCTGTACAGGCTCAATGTCTTCATCGGGTGTCTGGGCGATTTGGACCGCCGGCTGGGAAACCTCGGGTTCTCTCAACTCTACAACGGGTTCTTCTTCAATGTAGTCTGCGGTGTCTTCTTCGACTGCTTCAACAACTTCATCCGATTCATCTTCCTCAATTTCTTCGGCGTTGTTGACTTTGATGAAACTTACATTGACGTGGAAGATATAAACCAGGCACAGGAAAACGAAGCAGGCAAGAACCAGGAGAATTACAAGTCCTGTGAGAACCACTCCCATTGCGTCGCAGCATACCGACACTATATACGCTCCGCACCGTCCTCCCCAGCCTCCTGCCAGTGTGGTTTCGGTGCCGAACAGACGTCCCAGATATGCCGAGGTTATGCTGGTGAGAACCGTTGCGCTGAGGCAGGCGGTAGAGATTCTCAGAATTTTATTCCTGAATATTCCGAATGAAAAGTAGAGGAAAAGAATTGCCAGAAGGGAGAACAATATAAAACTGCCTACTCCGAGAGCCTGTCCCACCATAAAGTTGCCGAAAAACTGGCCGGGAAGCCCGAGCACATTCTTCACCTGGGATGCGTCACAGCCCATATCTTCTTTCCAGTGAACGAGATATGAAATGCTGGAAACGAATGCGAATACAGTGAAGACTGCCAGCAGCAGTCCGGGAAGAATGCGGAGCAGTTTCTTTTGTATCATTGAACTTTTTTTCTGTTTTGTTTGCGTCCGTTCTTACGTGAACGGATGTTCTTGCCTCCCAGGTTGATTCCAAGGTTCGGGCGGGAGAAATTAGCCTTCTCCGATATTTTGGTGAGGCTTATGTCCTGCGGAACGGTGATTCGGCCTTCCGACAGTTTTTCTATGTCCTGGAAGATGGTTTCATCGGCAACGGAATCCTTGTTCCAGATGAGGTATTGCTGCCTCATATAAATGGCCAGAGACTTGATGAGGGCTGTCTTGGTTTCTCCTTCCGGTTCGGTGGCAATGAGATCCAGAATCTTTTCAATGTTGCGCCCGTAATGCGCCGCCCTTATTCTTGTGCCCTTCATTGGAAGGGGAACCGGTTTGGTGTCGAAATCTTCGGGGCTGGGGCAGGGGTACGGTGAATCTATGTCCAGGTCAAATCCTGCAATAACATAAAGGTGGTCCCAAAGTTTGTGTTCGTAATTTTCCTGGTTGTGAACCTGAGGATTCAGAATTTCCATAACCTTTACCACTGCACGTGCCTGCTCGGTGCGTTTCGCCCGGTCTTCGATGGTTTTGAGCTGTTCTACCATTTTAAGGACGTTGCGTCCGTATTCAGGCATTTCCAACCTGTCTCTGGAAGTGTTGTAGTCCATTATTCACCCTCCTCCAAATCTTTTATGCAGCGTACGTTGAGCATAAGCCTTGTAGTGCTGCCGAATTCTACAAATACGTCTTTTGACTTCGAATGCATATACCGGAATACGGCTTCGGGAGCATTCTCCACCTTGTCTGCTGTCCAGAAGGCCGCGTAATCTCCGAAATTGCCGAACGAATGTTTTTCTCCGGTCAAATTGTCGATTCCGCAGGGCAGGGCCGAGAATCCGAGCTTGTCGGTAATGGTAATTTCATTGGGCCAGTACTCCCACATTCTCTCACCGTTGAATTTCACGTTCCCCAGGAAATCTCCGGCAACGCCGTAGAAATTCTGTCTTTCCTTTGCCGATGGCTGCACTGACGACGCCAGTTCCACCCAATCCTTTTCTGAGGGAAGCCGCCATCCCGGAGGACACACGGCAATGGCCTCTTCCCAGGTGTAATACCTTCCGAAAGTCTTGGAGAGCCGGGGTTCCTGGTTGTATGCGACACCTGTTTTCTTTTGAGGGTCATCGCCTTTGTAGGCCAGGTTCTGTCTCATCCAGATTCTGTTTTCGGTCTTGTGGCACAGATATTTTGTGTGGTCTCTGGGGTCTTCTATGTACTGGTCCTTGTCGGGAGAAATGACGAATCCGGTGATTGAACCGCGTCCGTCCATAGTGTTGTCGAGGAATACCACGTTTGAAGTGGAACTTGTGGAATTGTAGTCCTTGGCCGAGGCCTGGACGGTCACCTTGAAAGTGCCCAGGGTGTCGGGAACAATGTAGCGCTTGATTGGCAGAACCGACGCCGGGTCGGTTTCCAGACGCAGGGTGTCGTTAATGTCGTCCACGCTGATTTTCCACGTATAGGTAATGAGAGTGTCTCCGTCTTCTTTCGCAAGCCCGCGGCAATGCATAACAAGTTCTTCACCTACAAAGGCGTAGGCGGGGACTCCGGTTGAAAGGGAACCCGACAGGAATTTGTTTGTGGTAATATCGTCGTCGTTCTTTTTGCAGGAATAGGCAGCCAGGCTCATTCCAAGAATGAGACCGGCGAACAGCAGATGTTTGAGTGTAAACTTCATTTTGAGCGTAAAATCATACAAATATGCACATTTTTGTGCAAAAATCCGCTAACTTTGTGCAAATAGTTTGCCATCCGGTATGAGATTCCGTCTCCTTCCTGCAATTGCCCTTGCTTCGTGCATATTCTTTTCCTGCGGCCCGCGTTACGAACGCCTCGGCGGGTATGCCCAGGGTGGCGTTTATTCGGTGACATACAACACTGCCGGCGCCGACCTTCCCCGCGAAGAGCTGCAGCGCGGGGTGGATTCAATACTC
This sequence comes from Bacteroidales bacterium, assembly GCA_024401895.1. Lineage (GTDB taxonomy): Bacteria > Bacteroidota > Bacteroidia > Bacteroidales > UBA932 > Cryptobacteroides. Next base: position 47,751 of record JAKSKE010000003.1, on the reverse strand, counting down.
TTCACCATAGACACAACCTTTTCAGGATACAATAAAAAGTCGCAGCTGAGCCGCTACAACCGTGGGGAACTGGATACCCCTTCTCGTCTTTTCTCTGAAACTTTCGAACTTGCAAAGGAGTTTTACGAGCTTACCGGCGGGGTTGTGAATGCCGGGGCCGCACCGCTCTTCGACATTTGGGGATTCGGTTTCCGGAACGACAGCCTGCCTTCCCCGGAAAGGGTGCTGCAGGCGATGGAAGAGAGCCGGGACTGGCATAAAATCAATTACAATTCATTTGCGCAGGGCCTCAGCTCCGATTTGGTTGCGGCCTACCTTCGTTCGCACGGGGTGACCGATATGCTGGTGGATATAGGCGAGATTTACTGCTGCGGGCTCAACCCAAGGGGAAAAGGATGGACGGTGGGAATCGACAATCCGAGGGACGGGAACAACTCTCCGGGTGCCGAACTGCGCGGGGTATGGTGCTCGGACGGTGCATCCTGCGGAATCGTTACTTCCGGCAACTACCGTAAGTACTACGTTGTGGACGGAGTCAAGTACTCCCACACAATCGATCCCCGAACCGGCTATCCCGTAACGCACGACCTTTGCAGTGCTACCGTAGTGGCCCCCACCTCCGCCCTTGCCGACGCTGTGGCTACCTACTGTATGGTGGTGGGGCTGGAGCCTGCCCGTCGCTTCATTCTCTCTCTGCCCAACGTTGAGGCCTGCCTCATAAGCGAAACCGAAACCTGGTCGTCGGACGGCTTTACATTCCTGCAATAACCTCCAGGCAGTATTCCAATGTCCTGCACAACCAACCGGTAAGCCTAACGAGTGGCGCTACCGTAATTCCTGCAATATTCAGGAAGAAGCAGGCCAGTCCGCACAGAATCAGCGCTTCGCTCAACGGCAGGCACAGCAGATTCGTAAGCAGAAAATATTTCGGAAAAACTCCGAACCTCAGCCAGGCCAGCGGACCCGTGAAAATCTGGCAGCTTACCGACAGCGCGCAGGTATCCCAGATTCGTGCTGCGATGCTGAACTTCGGTATTTTACCCTCGCAGGCTTTCGCATACCAGTTGTGCAGTGCCGGATAAACGAAGCATATCCCGGTCATCGCCAGATATGAGAGTTGGAAGCTCAGGGATTTTATCGAAAGCGGATCGAGATTGAGCTGGAGCAGCAGGGCGGTGCAGAATAATTTCCCCGAATCGCGTCTGCGGTGCCGGTTGTTCGACGATATTTCCCGCAGAATTATGAATAGCAGCGCCCTTACTAGCGAAGGCCCCGCACCGGTGAGCGCCGTGTACAGGGCGCAGAATGCTATAATGAATATTGACCTTATGCGGAGTGCCGCGCCGCTCTTTCCCAGAGGTTTGGCAAGGATTCCCAGAATTCCGTATATGATACCGAGATGCATCCCCGACAGGGCCAGGATATGGGCGGCGCCGCTTTCTCTGAACGCCCTCACTGTATCTTTGTCTACCAGATTGCGGTCTCCGGTAAGAAGCGCTGTGAGTATGTGGTTTACGTTTTTGTCGGCAAACGGAATGCTCTGTATGCGCATCTTCGTCCATTCGAGCTCTTTTATGAACAGCTGTGGCCGGTATTGTGGAATGTTCGCACAGGAAAAGGAAAAAGCTCCCAGCAGAAAAAGCATCAGGTTCCCCCTGAACTTCGGGCCTTCCCTGTGGACAGCGCAGTCCAACGCGAGCAACGCCGCTCCAATGAGCAGCAAAAAAGAAAACTCCGACGGGCCAAGTCCTGTCAGAGCGGCTGCGGCCACGCCCGCAGTGTAAGAAATGGAAATCGCCTCAATTCCGTCCGCCTCAATCATTTCCAATCATTTTTCGCAAAATAAGCAATTATTTCGTAATTTTGCGAGGCTCAACAGAAAACAATATTCAATATGATAATTCTTGTAATCAACTGTGGAAGTTCTTCTATCAAGTATCAGCTGCTGGATATGAAGAACGAAGAGGTTTATGACCTTATGGCCAAGGGCCTTGTAGAAAAAATAGGACTTCCGGACTCAAGTTTGACCCATAAACCTACCGGTAAGACTCCGGTCACCATAAGTGCCGCCATCCCCGACCATAAAGTGGGAATGAAACTGGTGATGGACGCTCTCATTGACCCTGAGCACGGTGTCCTGAAGAGCTTTGAAGATATAGAGGCGGTGGGCCACCGTGTTGTGCAGGGCGCCGACTTCTTCTCCGGCAGTGCCTTGGTGAACGATGACGTAATTAAGAAAATCGAAATCTGCAGCGACTTCGCCCCGTTGCACAATCCCTCCAATCTGCTTGGCATCCACGCCGTTTCGCAGGTGCTTCCCAAGGTTCCGCAGGTGGTTGTCTTCGACACAGCTTTCCATCAGACAATGCTTCCCTACGCATATATGTACGCCCTTCCCTGGGAGTACTACGAGAAGTACCGCATCCGCCGTTACGGAGCTCACGGAACTTCTCACGAATACGTGTCCAGAAGAGGCGCGAAGCTGGCCGGGCTGGATATCGAAAATTCAAAAATCATCACCTGTCACCTTGGAAACGGCAGTTCCATAACTGCAATCAAAGATGGCAAGTGCGTTGACACTACAATGGGATTCACCCCTCTCGAAGGTATGATAATGGGAACCCGTTGCGGCAACATAGATGCGAGCATTGTTCCCTATATAATGAAGAAGGAGAATCTGACTCCCGACCAGATGACCGAGATTATGAACAAGAAAAGCGGTTTCCTGGGCCTGTCGGGAAAGAGTTCCGACCTTCGGGATATGAATGCCGCCGCTCTGGAAGGGGACAAGAGGGCCAAAATTGTCTTGAAGAAACTAACGTACGACACAATCAAGAATGTGGGCGGGTTTGTAGCCGAACTCAATGGCGTTGACCTCATTGTCTTTACAGCCGGCATAGGCGAGAACAATGCAAGGTTGCGTCGCAGAATCTGTGAAAACCTTTCATATCTTGGCGTAAAGCTCGACGAAGAAGCCAATGTCAATGCTTCCGGTGGTGGTGAAACAATCATATCCGCTCCCGATTCCTCTATCAAAGTGGCTATGATTCCTACCAATGAGGAACTTGCAATAGCCAGAGACACAATGCGTCTCGTCTGCGAGACGGAAGATTAGGGAAGGGAGGTTCTCAGAGTCTGGATCCCAGAATGGCAGGGTCTTCGCCGTCGCCGAGTTTCGACATCTTGGTGAACAGGCGCACTACGAAGATTGCCGAGATTATTATCGATGCCGCGTCAGAGAGGGGGAAGCTCAACCACACCCCGTTCTCTTCCATTGTCATCGGAAGAAAGTACAGCAGAGGAACCAGAATAATGAGCTGGCGTATGAGTGAAAGGAATATGGACACTTTCACCATACCTATGCTCTGGAACAGGATGGTGCAGCACATTCCAAACCCTACCAGGCCTATGCCGGCATTCATAATGCGCAGTCCGTTCGCGGCCAGTGTGCAAAGGTGCTCGTCGGGAGTGAACAGAGAGGCTGCGGTGTAGGGAATGAATTCCGACACCAGAAAACACAGCATTGTTGTAGCCACCGCCCATATACAGGAAATGTAGAAGACTTTCCTTACCCTGGTGTACAGCTTGGCTCCGTAGTTGTATCCCACAATGGGCTGCATTCCCTGTGTGAGCCCCATTACAATCATAATGAACATAAAGGTAATACGGTTGCCTATGCCATAGGCTCCGATTGCCAGGTCTCCTCCGTATTTTGCAAGCTGCTGGTTTACGAACAGTGCTACCAGACAGGCGGCCGCATTCATAAGGAACGGCCCTACGCCAATGGCGAGGGATGATTTTGCTATTTTCCAGTCAACCTGCAGAATGTGCTTCGGAAAATGCGGCACTCGTTCGGGGTTCGAGAAGAACTTTAGAGTGTACAGCAGAGACATCAGCTGGCAAAGGATGGTGGCCATTGCCGCGCCCTTGATTCCCAACCCGAATGCAAATATGAATATGGGGTCCAGAATCGCATTGGAGATTACTGTGAACAGGGTGAGAGCCATAGCCGTCCGCGGGTTTCCGCTGGCGCGGATGATTCCGTTGAGCCCAAAGTAAAGGTGAGTGATTACGTTTCCTCCCAGGATAATGACCATATAGTCTCTGGCAAACGGCAGGGTGGCGTCGCTGGCTCCGAAAAATCTTAGGATGGGATCCAGGTAAATCAGCGACACTATGGTGAAAATGATTCCAATCAGGGTATTCAGTGTGAAAACGTTGGACAGTACGTTGTTGGCTACGCCATACTTCTTCTGCCCCAGCAGCACCGACACCATTGTGAGCCCGCCCACTCCTACCAGAGTGCCCAGCGCGGCCGAAAAATTCATCAGAGGGAAGGTTACCGCCAGCCCGGAAATAGCATACGAACCCACGTCGGGAATGTGGCCTATGAATATGCTGTCCACCATATTGTACAAAGAAGACGCAGTCTGGGCAATGATGCCCGGGACTGCGAACTTTCTTAGCAGGGTTCCTATTTTTTCTGTTCCAAGCTCGGTGGGAACACTTACCGTTGAATTCATTAATTTACGTTGACAACTTCCAGTTCAAAAGCAAGCGGGGAATATTGAGGGATTCTTCCGCTCGGAGACACAGAGCCGTATCCGAGGTCGGAGGTGAAGACTGCAACCCCTTTTTCGCCCTTGCGCATCTTGTGCAGCGCAAATTGGAAACCGGTAATGGGAGTGGAGCTTTCGCCCATAGTGATGTCTTTATAATTCTCTGCCCAGGTTATCGATACCGGACTGTATTCTGAGTTCGCGTTGTAAATGTGGTTTTCCTTGGCAATGTCCTCAATTGTTGTGTCAAAGACTCTCGAGGTGGTAAGCATTCCGGTATAGTTGACGGTTCCCGACGAAGTGCTGTTCAGGTCTGAAGTGTCTGACGGAGCTTTCAGCTGCACATAGTAGAAGCCGTGCATACCGGAGGAATCTCCCGGACTCAGGGTCTTGCCGTATTTGTTGCTCAGGAACGAGGTTATCTGCTTTAGCTGGAATGCCTCGAGGTCCTTGATGCCTTCGGCGAGTTCAATCTCTATTATGGAAGTTGTTCCCGTGCAGTTCTTGTAGTATTCGTCGGCAGAGGCGTAGCGCGGATAATTGTTGTCATCGGCTACCAGCCAGCCGGGAATCAGAAGCTTGACTTTCTGCCCGCTGGACATCATAGATATTATTTCGTCGATTCCGGGAGCCATACTTCCGCTGCCCCTCCTGACTACAATGGGGTCGTACGAGTTGCCCTGATTATAGTATCCCAGCCGCTTGGCCCAGAATTCGGTCGAGCTCGAAACAACGTTTCCGCTCAGGTCGAACATTGTAAGATGCACTCTTGCGAAGGGGATATTGTCGCTGTCTCCGGTAGGGATTCCGTCTCCACCGCTTTTTTCAAGGATATAACTGCCGAGCGGGGTCTTTTCCCAGAGATATCCGCTTTGAGTTTGTTTCTGAAGGTCTATCCAGGCGTCCAGATACCTTTTGACCGATTCGTTTGTCGACACGCCTGTGCTCTTTTTTGCGCAGGAGAGCATTAGGGCCGCCGTCGTCAACGCCAGCGCCGTCAATATAATTTTTCTTTTCATATTCTTTCTTTTTCTGAATGCAGGAATCGTGCCGTGCATTCTTCTACGTAAGCGGGCAGGACTTCCCTCGAGGGAATGTCGGACCCAATGTACAGCCTTCCTCCCGAAGCCTGCTCGTGCCCTCCGCCGTGAAAGCTTGCGGCGGCCAGGCGGTTCACCCTTATCCCGCGTTTGCTCCGGAGGCTGACGCGGTAATATCCGTCGTCTTCCGTCAGGGTTATGCTCACCTTTACCTTCTTTATTGAAAGCGGAATGTTAACCAGCCCTTCCAGCTCGCCCTCCCGTATTCCGAACTTTTTCTTGACCTCCCGGCTGACCGTAATGTAGGCATAGCTCCCGCTGATCGTAAGATGATTGTCCAGCAGATAGCCGATGGCTTTGACCCGGTTGCTGCGGTAGGAGTTGAAGATGCGCCGGATAATGTCGTCCCTGTCGACACCTGCGGCCAGCAGCTGGGATGCCATTTCCAGGGTGGAGGGCCATACGGAATTGGCGAAATTGTTGGTGTCGGTGGTCATTCCGCACATCAGCGCGGTAAGCGCTCTCTTGGAAAGCCCTCTCAAGGTATCTCCCTGAACTTTCTTCAGAATCCAGAACAGAAGTTCGGAAGCCGAGGAAATTGCGGTTTCACTGAATATGAGGTCGAATTCCTCTTTGCAGGGATTCAGATGGTGGTCTATGAGAATTTTAGGAGCCCGGCACTGCCGTATAGGGTCTTCGAACTGCTCGGCGGTGCGGGAAAGGCAGTTGAAGTCCAGGGCAATTATAAGGTCGCAGCCTTCGAGCACAGATATGTCGTCGGTTTTCCTTACTCCGTTGAGGATGAATTCCAGGGTGGAGGACAAGTCTCTTTCCACCAGCACCGCGGCTTCCTTCCCTAAGGTGTAGCTCAGGTAATGGTACATTGCCGAAACACAGCCCAGGGCATCTCCGTCGGGATGCGTATGCGAAACCACAACCACGTTTGTGGCGGCGTGGACAAGTTCTTTGAAACGGGAAATGCTATCGTGCTGCAGACAGTTCATCCTTTAACCTTTTCGGAGGGCAAATTTAAGAAAAATATTGCATTATTTAAATCGATTTGCTAACTTTGTGGGACTTTGGAAATATCAAAAAACACACATAATGAACAAAGGTACTAAGATTATCGTGGAGATTATTCTGTTCGTAGCTTGCCTCGGACTTGTCTATCTCATCTACAACTCTATTATGCAGCCTGTACGCTTCAACAAGCAGAAGGCTTATCGTGAGAGTGTCGCAATCCAGCGACTCAAGGATATCCGCACATTGGAAGTCGCTTTCAAGAGTGTGAACGGCAGATATACCGGCGACATCGACTCTCTCATCAACTTCTACAATACAGGCAAGATGGAGGTCATAATGCAGGTAGGTTCGGGAGACGACTCTGTAGCAGTAGCACACACCGAGGCCCTCAAGAAGAAGGGAGCAAAGGTTGAAGATCTCCTCAAAATGTATCAGGAAGGCGCCAAGGACCTGTATTTCTCTACAAAGACACTCGTGCCCGTTAAGGATACCCTTTTCACCGGCCGTGAGAATCTGGTTCTCGACTCTCTCAAGTTCATACCCTTCTCCGGTGGCCAGCCTATCGAAATGCAGGCAGTCATTAAGGTGGTTTCAGGTGTGAACGTTCCTCTTTTCGAGGCTGAGGCTCCTTATGACAAGCTCCTTCGCGGTCTCGACCGTCAGCTTATCATCAACGCTAAGGCAGACTGCCGCGACAAGAACAGGTATGAAGGCCTTCAGGTCGGCTCTGTTGACACGCCTAACAATAACGCAGGTAACTGGGAGTAGCGGTCTCCTATGAGGATAATCGGGGGAGCCCTCAAGGGCAAGACCATAAATCCTCCTGCAGGATATAAAGCAAGGCCCACCACGGATTTTGCCCGTGAGGGCCTTTTTAATGTGCTCGGTAACGAATACGAATTCGAAGACCTCAAGGTTTTGGACCTGTTTGCCGGGACCGGAGCCGTTGGATTCGAATTCGCCTCCAGGGGGGCGGCCCGGGTTTACAGTGTGGAAATGTCCCGCGAGAATGCGTCGTTCATCAAGACCGAGGCCGAAAGGCTGGGGCTCCGCAACCTTACGATGGTAAGGGACAATGTATTTGATTTCATTCCTTTGTGCCGCGAGAAATTCGACATAGTCTTTGCCGACCCTCCGTATGCTCTGCCCGGAATCGAAACCATTCCCGACCGTATTTTCGAAAAAGGCCTGCTCTACCCCGAGCGCTATTTCATACTTGAACATTCCGACGAATATTCCTTTGCAGACCATCCCCGTTTTAAAAAGGAGAAGGTTTACGGCAGGGTTCATTTCTCTTTCTTTGAATAACGAAAAAATTCAACAGCAATTATGTCACTCATAGAAAACATCATCGAACGCGCAAAGTCGAACAGGCAGCGCATTGTTCTTCCCGAATCATTTGAAGAACGTACCATAAAAGCGGCAGACCTGGCATTGGCCGACTCCCTTGCCGACATTATTCTAATAGGTAACCGGCAGAAGATTCTTTCTTACGCCGCTTCACTGGGGCTCAAGAATATAGAGAAAGCAACCATCATAGACCCCGAGACCAGCGAGAAAACTGCGAAGTACCGCGATCTGCTCTACGAACTCCGCAAAAACAAGGGGATGACTCCCGAACAGGCTGCCAAACTGGTGCTTGATCCTCTGTATTTCGGTTGTCTCATCATTAAGAGCGGCGATGCCGACGGACAAATCAGCGGTGCTCTTTCCACTACCGGAGAGACCCTGCGTCCTGCGCTTCAAATCATCAAGTGCTCTCCCGGAATCAGCTGTGTGAGCGGAGCGATGCTTCTCATTACAAAGACTCCCGAATATGGCCGGGACGGTGTGCTGGTTGTTGGAGACGTTGCCGTTACTCCGGCACCCGATGCTTCCCAGCTTGCTCAGATTGCAGTGTGCACGGCCAGGACCGCAAAGAGTGTAGCCCTTTTCGATGACCCTAAAGTTGCAATGCTGTCCTTCTCTACCAAGGGTTCTGCAAAGCACGAGGTCATAGATAAGGTGGTTGAGGCCACATCTCTTGCAAAGCAGCTCGACCCGTCACTCAAGATTGACGGAGAACTTCAGGCCGACGCGGCTCTCGTTCCTTCGGTTGGCAGCAAGAAGGCCCCCGGTTCTGAGATTGCAGGAAAGGCCGACGTGCTGGTGTTCCCCAATCTCGAGGTTGGAAATATCTGCTATAAGATGGTGCAGAGGCTAGGTGAAGCAGAAGCTATCGGCCCCATCCTCCAGGGTATTGCGAAACCCGTGAATGACCTTAGCCGCGGTTGCAGCGTAGACGATATATACAAACTTATAGCAATAACCGCCTGTCAGGCTATGGACTAGTGTCCATAGCCTATGTTTATAAGGACTAGTGTCCATAGCCGATGTTTATAATCCTTTCGCCTTGCCCTCGTCCCAGATTTCATCCATTTGGGCGAGGGTAAGGTCTGTAAGGCGGATACCCTTCTTCAGGGTGTTGTCTTCGAGATAGGTGAAGCGCCTGCGGAATTTGCGGCAGGTGCTGTGGAGTGCGGCCTCGGGATCTATGCCGTAGAGACGGGCCGCATTGATAGTTGCAAACAGCAGGTCTCCGAATTCTTCCAGCATATGGTCGGGATCGTTCTGGGCGCAGGCTTCCTCCACTTCTCCGAGTTCCTCGTGCACTTTGTCCCATACCTGCTCTTTCTCTTCCCAGTCGAAGCCGCAACCGCGGGCCTTTTCCTGCAGAGAGATAGCTTTGAGTACGGCGGGCATAGCTTCTGGAATTCCGTCCATCACGTGCCTGTTTCCGTCTTTTTCCTTTGCCTTTACAAGTTCCCAGGTGTCGGCAATCTGCTTCGCTGTGGTCTCTCCGGCGTTTTCGAGAACGCTTCCGTCCGGTGCGAAAACGTGAGCGTGACGGAATATCATTTTCTCGCAGATACTGTGAATGGAATCGGCAACGTCGAATTCACCTCTTTCCTGAGCGATTCTTGCATAAAATACCAGATGGTAGAACAGGTCTCCCAATTCCTTGCAGGTGGCTTTGCTGTCGGCCTTGAGAACGGCGTCGGACAGTTCGTACACTTCCTGTTCGGTAAGAGGCCTCAGGGTCTCGTATGTTTGGGCGGCATTCCACGGACATTTTTCCCGCAGGGCGTCCATTATGTCGAGGAGCCGGGAGAATTCCTGGATTTTCTGTTCCTTGCTGTGCATAGAAAATAATCTTAAATTTGTCGCAAAAATACGCATTATTTATGAACTGGAAAGAACGTACCGAGCTGCTTCTTGGGAAAAATGGCATTGACAGGCTTTCGGCCGCCACAGTGGTTGTCGTAGGTGTAGGGGGAGTAGGTGCGGCGGCGGCCGAGATGCTGGTCAGGGCCGGAGTGGGACATATTGTCCTGATAGACAGTGACTGCGTGAGCGAGACCAATATAAATCGCCAGCTGCCTGCCCGGCATTCGACGGTAGGCCTGCTCAAGACCGAGGTGCTCACCCGTACCCTCACCGACATAAATCCTCATTTGCAAATAGAGACTCTCAACGAATATGTGTCCGAAGACAATATGTGCATTGGGCATCCTACATTTGTGGTAGATGCCATAGATACCCTGAGCCCGAAGATTGCACTCATTCAGTACTGCCTCAGGGAACATATTCCTATGGTGAGTTCTATGGGTGCCGGAGCCAAGATGGATGTCACGGCAGTGCGCATAGACGATATCTCCAGAACCCGCGAGTGCCCTTTGGCGCATATGCTGCGGAAGAGGCTGCACAAGCTCGGTATAAGGACCGGCTTCCCTGCCGTCTATTCCGTAGAGAAGCCTGTCGAGGCGGCCGTGGTTCTCGAGGAAAGCCGCAACAAGAAATCCCAGGTGGGCACCATTTCCTATCTTCCTACAGTGTTCGGTTGTGCTTGCGCGCAGGTTGCAATTGAATTTATTGTAAAATAAACTATCTTTGTAGGATATGTACAGAATCAAGGAAGTTTGCAACAGAAAAGAGCTGCTCAAGTTCGTGAAATTCCCCGACGAACTTTACCGCAATTGCGCCCAGTATGTGCCTGCCTTGCATTCCGACCAGATAAACTCGCTCACGAAGGTTTCCACCCTGAAATATTGTAAGAGGAAAATGTGGCTTGCCCTGGACTCTTCGGGAAAGGTTGTGGGCAGAATCTGCGCTATGATTAATCCGCGCTACAACGAACTCTATTCCAAAAAGAGAGCGCGTTTCGGCTGGTTCGACACCATAGAGGATTTTGAAGTGGCGGAACTGCTTATGAAGACCGCCGTCCAGTGGGCTCTGGAGAACGGGATGGATGAAATCCACGGCCCGTTGTATTACAACACGTTGGGGAAGCAGGGAATGCTGGTCGAGGGTTTCGAAAACATTCCTCCTTTCAACTGTTTGTATAATTTTCCTTATTACAACGATTTTGTACAGCGTCTGGGATTTGAAAAAGAGTTTGACTGGCTGCAGTACAAGGTAGTGGCCGACCACGGCGTTCCCGAGAAAGCCGACAGGGTCGCCAATCTGGTTGCCTCAAGGTACCGCCTGCATTTCGGCAGTCTGGACAAGCTGAAGTCGGACCCTTCCAGAGTTAAGGAATTTTTCAGGGTTTACAACGAGGCCTTTGCTTCGAGCGTCCCCAATTTCATACCGTTTACCGACGAAGAGATAGAAGAGGAAGCCAAGACTACACTGCCCTTCGTGTCGGATAAAATCAGCTGCGTGCTGTTTGACGAGAATGAAGAAATAGTGGCGTTCGGAATATCCTTCCCGTCAATCTCCAAGGCTCTGCAGAAGGCAAAGGGGCATCTTTTCCCTTTCGGCTGGTTCCATATCCTAAAGGCTATGCGCAACTATGAAACCACCGACCTGATGCTCAACGGGGCCGCGCCCAAATGGCAGAACAAGGGCGTGAGCGCAGTCTATTACCGCGAAATGGCCAACCGGGCCAGGAATGTGGGGAACCGCTGGGCCATAACGAACCCTCAGGCAGAATTCAACAGCGCAATAAATATTTGGAACAGTTACGAGCACGAAGCCTATATGAGGCGCAGATGCTATATAAAGAAACTTAAGTGATGGCAGACAACACGTTACTCGAAAAAGTCCTTTCGTTAGAGGACAAATTCAAATTGCTTCAGGAGCAGCTTTCGAATCCCGATGTGATTTCAGATATGAAGAAATACGTCCAGCTCAATAAGGACTACAAGGAACTTCAGCCCATAATTGAAGCCGGCAAGAAATACGAGAAGATGCTTGCCGAACTCTCTCAGGCCAAGGATATCCTAATGAACGAGAAGGACGATGACCTTAGGGAGATGGCCCGGGAAGAGATAGCCTCCATAGAGCCTCAGCTTCCCGATATGGAACAGAATATCAAGCTCCTGCTTATACCCGCCGATCCCGACGACGGCAAGAACGCTATGATAGAGATTCGCGGAGGTACCGGCGGTGACGAGGCGGCCATCTTTGCCGGCGACCTCTTCCGTATGTACCAGCATTTCGCCGAATCCAAAGGCTGGAAGCTTGAAATCAGCGATCAGACTCCGGGAACTTCCGGAGGGTTCAAGCAGATTGTGTTCAAGCTCAGTTCATCTGCCGACGGGGTATACGGAATAATGAAATACGAGTCCGGAGTTCATCGCGTGCAGCGCGTGCCCCAGACCGAGACTCAGGGTAGAATCCAGACTTCGGCGGCGTCGGTTGCGGTTTTCCCCGAAGCCGGTGAATTTGACGTTGACTTGAAGTGGGACGACATTCGCCTGGACCTCTTCTGCTCTTCCGGCCCCGGTGGACAGGGAGTGAACACCACATATTCTGCAGTGCGCCTTACCCACATTCCTTCGGGTTTGGTGGTGCAGTGCCAGGAGGAGCGTTCCCAGCTCAAAAATAAAGACCGCGCATTCGAGGAATTGAGGACCCGTCTGTACAACCTCGAGCACCAGAAGTACCTGGACGGAATTGCCGCAAAGCGCAAGACTATGGTGAGCACCGGCGACCGCAGTGCCAAGATCCGCACATACAATTATCCCCAGGGCCGGGTTACCGACCATCGCATAAACTGGAGTATGTACAATCTTCCGGTATTTATGGACGGAGATATCCAGGAATGCATCGACCAGCTTCAGATAGCCGAGAACGCCGAAAGGCTGAAGGATGCAGGGGAGTAATGCTACTTTCTGAAGGCGAGGCAGGCATTGTGTCCTCCGAAGCCTAGAGAATTCGAAAGGCCGAGAGTAATCCCGGCTTTTTGCTTTGTATTTGGAGTGTAGTCCAAATCGCACTCGGGGTCGGGAGTGTCCAGGTTTATTGTGGGAGGAATTTCGCTGTTGTCGAGTGTGAGAATGGTAGCTATGGCCTCGGCCGCGCCGGTTGCGCCCATCATATGACCGTGCATCGATTTGGTGCTGCTTATGTGAAGCCGGCCGCTTTGTTCTCCGAATGCTTTTTTCAGTGCAGTGGTTTCGGTGATGTCGTTCAGCCTGGTTCCTGTACCGTGCGCATTGACATATACACAGTCCTTTTCCGCTTCGTACCCGGCCTGGTCACAGGCCAGTCTTATTGCTTGAACCTGAGCTGCGGCTTCGGGGTCGGGAGCCGTAGCGTGGAAGGCATCGCAGGATGAACCGTATCCGCAGACAGTCGCATATATTCTGGCCCCGCGCTTTATGGCGTGCTCATACTCTTCAAGAATCAGCACTGCGGCTCCGTCGGCCAGCACGAATCCTCCACGGTTCAGGTTGAACGGGAGGCAGGCGTATTTGGGATCCTCGGCTCTGGTAAGAGCCTTGCAGTTTGCGAAACTTGCGAGCCCTATGGGGATGGTGCAGTGGTCGGTGCCTCCGGTAATCATAGCGTCGGCATAGCCGTGCAGGATGGTACGGTACGCTTCGCCTATTGAATGTGAGGAGGTTGCGCAGGCGGTGGAAATGTTCATACAGGGACCGCAGGCCTTAAAGCGTATTGCAATCTGGGCTGCGGCCATATTGCTGATCATAGACGGCACGAAAGAAGGCGATACCCATTCTCCACTGGGAGTCTCGTGCATATTGCAGACCTCTCGGTAAATGGTTTCGAAACCTCCTATGCCGGAACTTACGTTCACTCCAATTCTGAACCGGTCTATGTTGGTGCCGCTCTCGAGCCCTGAATCCTGCATAGCCTGAATGGCGGCGGCCATTCCGTAAACGGTGAATTTATCCTGTTTGCGCACGAAGGCTTTGTCGATGCCGTATGCCGCAGGGTCGAAATCCTTGATTTTTCCGCCAATCTTTACGGCCAGATTTTCTACGGGGAACTCGGTAATCCGGTCAATTCCGCAAACCCCGTCCAATAGATTGCTCCAAAACGTATTAACGTCATTCCCTATGCAGGAAATGATACCCATACCGGTAACTGCTACTTTCCTTTCCATAAATTTTTCTGTGGCAAATTTACTAAAAAAATTGTATTTTTGTTTTTTCTACCTAAGCGCTATGTCTTTGTATGACAGAATACCCGATTACCTGCTGGGGAAGTTCCAACTCACTTCCACAGTGGTTTTTACCGTACTCTTCTCTCTGGTGCTTATGCTTTTCAGTTTCCCTTTTTCCGGGAATTTCTGGTTTGAGCTTGCCATTTCCAATGCTTTTGCGTTCACTATAGCGTTCTTTCTGCTTGCGGTTACGGTTGTCGCGTGCAGTAAAAGAATAATGTACAACACGCGCGGAAGCTTTTTTTTGACCTATCTCCAGTATATAATCTGGAACTTCGCCGAGGCTCTCATAATTGCGTCGCTGTACACCGTGTTCACTCTGGCGGGACAGGAATATGGAATACTTAAACCGGTTCCGCTGGGGAGCGAAATGATATGGCTCGGGGCTCTTGTCTATTCGACCTTCTGCCTGGGGGTTCCCTACGTGATTGCCGGGCTTTATTTTGCTGTCAATGACAAGAACAACACCATCCGGCTTCTGAATTTCGGCAACGTGGTGAGTGACCGGGAGCCCGAGTTCTCGGAAGAAAAGAAGATTACGCTTACAGACAACAACGGTCTTGTAAAGTTGTCGGTAAGCCTTGGAAATCTGCTGTTCATAGAGTCCGACGACAACTATATCAAGGTGTGGTACAAGACCAGCGTTGGAGAACTCAAACAGTATATGCTGCGATGCCGTCTCAAGACAGTGGAGGACAGCTTCGCCGACAGCTGCCTCGTGCGCTGCCATAGAAAATACATCGTAAATATGTCTAAAGTGCATCTTATGACCAAGGACAAGAACGGTTATCTGCTGGATTTGGACGAAGAATCCGTAGAGCCCATCCCTGTTTCCAAGACTTACGAAGACACAGTTCTGGCTCAATTCAATTCAAGATAAATATGTGGCAAAGAATTCAAACACTCTATATGGTCCTGGCGCTCATTGCGCTGGGCATCGCGCTTGGGTTCACGACCCGGATTCCCTTTATCATCCTGCTTTCGGCCTGTGCTTTGTGCAATCTCCTTCCAATTTTTATGTTCAAGCACAGAATGCTGCAAATGAGGCTGTTGCTGTTTGCAGCAATTGCGTTGCTGGGGCTTCAGGCCTGGATGGCGTACGATTATTTTACGGCCGGTATCCAAGTTAAGTTTAACTACTCTATGGTGGTGCCTGTGATTGCAGCCATCCTCGATTTCCTCGCCGTAAAGGGCGTGGTGTCGGATGAACTGCTGGTGCGCAGTGCCGGCCGCCTCAGATCAAAGAAAAAATAATGCTATGAGAATTCCAGAATCAGAACTTATCATCAATCCGGACGGAAGTGCATTTCACATTCATATAAGGCCATCCGACCTTGCCGACACCGTGATTCTTGTCGGAGACCCGGGAAGAGTGGAAATATTCCGTCGCAGATTCACGTCTGTAAGGGCAGAAGGTGCATCCCGTGAATTCGTATGGACTACGGGAACGTTCAATGGAAAGGAGTTTACCGTGCTGTCAACCGGAATCGGCCCCGACAATATAGACATTGTTATGACAGAACTGGATGCTCTGGCCAACGTCGATTTTGAAACCCGGGAAGAAAAGCCCGTTCACAGGAGCCTTCGCATCGTGCGCGTGGGAACTTCGGGAGCCATAAGGCCCGACATTCCCATAGGCTCATTCGTCTTTTCCGAGATAAGCGTAGGCTTTGACGGTGTAATGAACTGGTACGAAGGCAGGGAAAAGTTCGCCTTGCCGGAAATTGAAGCGGCATTCCTGAGCCATATCGACTGGAACCCCTATCTTCCCAAGCCTTATTTTGTGCGTAACAGCGAAACTTTGGGAAAACTGTTCGCCTCCTGCACGGTTCCCGGAATGACAATCTCGGCCCCCGGGTTCTACGGCCCTCAGGGCAGGGTAGTGAGACAGGGGCTCGCAATGCCGGATATGCTCGAGAAACTCGAGAGTTTTTCCTTCGAGGGCCATACTTTCTCCAATTTCGAAATGGAGGGAGCCGTAATTGCCGGAATGGGGCGAAAGCTCGGCCACGAGACAGCCACGTTGTGCTGCATCATAGCCAATCGTCACAACAAGGACGCCAATACCGGTTACAAGTCAATGGTAGAGGATCTGGCGAACCTGGTTCTTGAAAAGCTCACTTTGTAGCCTATTTGTACAGCTTTTTGTAATTACCTGTACCCCAGTCCTTCACGGGAATTCTGGAGTCGGTAAGGCGTGTGTCCGATATGATTCTTCCCCCGGCCATCACATTCTGCTCGATGAACGCCGTAAGCATAGGGAGATTCTCATACATTGAACTGGCGATTTCGTGGCTGTTGCCTTTGTAGCGGTAGATTTTATAGTTGTAAGCGTTTTTGCGGAAGGTTCTGGAAATTACGTCGGAACCCATAAAGCGCAGGTTGAACAGCGCAATCTGCCCGTAGGGCACAATTTTGTCGGAGGTGCCGTGAAGCATAAGGGTAGGGCAGGGTTCGCGGTCATATTTGAGCGGGCCTGTCGTAGAGAATATGGCCCCCGAGAAGGAGGCTACGCCCCGATAGTCGAAGTCTTCGGGCAGAAGAACCGATTTTCCGCTGCGGTTGCAGAGTTCCCATTCGGCCTGCATTACGGCTATGGCTCCCGCCGATGACCCGCAGAGTACCATATTCCGGGCGTCCACTCCGTATTTCCGTCCGTTTTCCAAAAGCCAGGCGGTAGCGCTGTAAACATCTTCCACTGCAATGTCGATGGAGTACAGGAGCTGCTCTATGAAAGCTTTGTTGAGGCCCGGGTTTTTCATATTCTTCAGTCCCAGGCGGTAGTCGATGGATATTACGCGATACCCCTGCTCGGTGAGGGACTTGAACCAGGGGGTGTAGTGGGATGCGTTGCGCTCACCGCTTATGAAGCCGCCTCCGAATGCGAAAAGGATTGCGGGCTTTTCCACGCCGTCAATCGAGGTGCGGCTGCCGGGAGCAGGATGGTATATGTCCAGAAAGAGCTGGCAGGTATCTTTTATGGAGAAGAGGACGGTCTCGTCCGGTAGAATAACCTTTTTGGTTTCTTCGGCCACAGAATACAGGCAGAAGAGCGAGAGTAGGGTGCAAACGATGGTCTTTTTCATATCTTAACTGTAGATGTCGGGAGCTTTTATGCTGATTGTCCCCAGTATTCTAAGTGAGCCGGCCTTTACCTCGGGTCTGGATTGCCGCGGGATGCTGCCGTCGATGCTGTCATAATCGATTCCGAAACTTTCCATAATGGCGCGGCAATACGTGTTCTCTGTCTTGCTCAGGGCAAGCAGAAGGTGCTCGCTGCGCACTGTGTCGGCCTTGAGTCTCTGGGCCTGCAGGAAAGAGTCTCTGAGTACAAGGTTGGATTCGTAGCTTGGATTCACTAGGTTTTCCTGCCCGTACGGGATGCTGCGCTCCAGCATAATGCCGCCTTCAATCAGTTGTTTCATATCCTGCAGATCGGCTCTCAAAGTGCGCAGGATACGGCAGGCCAGATTGTCGGAATGGCGCAGTATGCCAAGGCACAGGTGGTCCGGACAAATGTCGTAACTGCCGGTGCGCATAGCCTCTTCCCGGGCATAGGCGACTATTGTGTTGAGCTCGTTGGAAATCTGCATTCTGATGCCTTTAAAAAGTGTACAAAAGTAAAAAATAAATCGGATTTTTTATTAAATTTGCGTGATAATATAAAATGTGATTTTTAATGGAGGAAGAAGTAGTACACGGTCTTATTGAACCGGTAGAGATAGACCAGGAAATGCGCTCTGCATACATCGACTATTCAATGTCGGTGATTGTTTCCCGCGCGTTGCCGGATGTGAGGGACGGCCTCAAGCCCGTCCAGAGAAGGGTGCTTTTTGGTATGAACGGTCTGGGCTTGAACTACAGCGGACAGACAAAGAAGTCGGCCCGTATCGTGGGTGAGGTTCTGGGAAAGTTCCATCCGCACGGCGACAGCAGCGTTTACGATGCAATGGCAAGGCTTGCGCAGGATTGGAACCAGCGGTATCCGTTGGTACACGGGCAGGGTAATTTCGGTTCTATGGACGGAGACCCCGTTGCGGCAATGCGATATACCGAGGCCAAACTGGCCAAACTGGCAGAGGACGTGCTCTGCGACCTGGACAAGGATACGGTGGATTTCCAGCTTAATTTCGACGATTCCATTCTGGAGCCCACAGTCCTGCCCACCAAGGCCCCGCTCCTGCTGCTCAACGGTTCTGCAGGCATTGCGGTAGGTATGGCAACGAATATGGCTCCCCATAATCTTGGAGAGTGCTGCGATGCAATTTGCGCATACATAGACAATCCCGACATAGACACCGAAGGCCTGATGGAACACATCAAGGGTCCCGATTTCCCTACCGGCGGCATAATTATGGGCCGTCAGGGAATAATCGACGCCTACAACACCGGCCGCGGCCGCGTGGTGCTCCGTGCCAAGACAGAGATTGAAGAGATAGACGGCCGCGACTGCATAGTCGTCACCGAAGTTCCCTATATGATAAACAAGGCCGATATGATAAAGCGTATCGGCGAAATGGTGAATGAAAAGAAGATAGAGGGTATATCCGACATCAAGGAGCTTTCCAGCAGGGAGGGTATCCGCATAGTGTTCACTCTCAAGAGAGACGCAAACGCCAATGTGGTACTCAATACCCTGTTCAAGTACTCAGCCCTCCAGTCCAGCTTCTCAATCAACAACGTCGCCCTTGTGGACGGTCGTCCGCGCACGCTTTCCCTCAAGGAAATCATTTCGAATTTCGTGGATTTCCGTCACGAGGTCATTGTGCGCCGCACCAGATTCGAACTCGAAAAGGCCCAGAAGAGAGCCCATATTCTTGAGGGCCTCATCAAGGCAATCGACGTAATCGACGAAATAATTGCCATAATAAAGGCATCTGCCAATGTCGATGAGGCAAAGGGCCGGCTCCAGGAAAGATTCGGCTTCACCGAGATTCAGGCCGGCGCCATTGTGGAGATGAAACTCCGCCAGCTTACCGGACTGGAGAAGGAAAAACTCGAGAACGAATACCGCGAACTCGAGAAATTCATTGCCCGCTGCAAAGAGATTCTTGCAAGCGAGACCGAACAGCTCAATATTGTGAAGACCGAATGTCAGGAGCTCAAGGCCAAGTATGGAGATCCCCGCCGCAGCGAAATAACCCTCGCCGCCGACGAATTCAACCCTGAGGATTTCTATGCCGACGAAGATGTGGTAATCACCATCTCCCATATGGGCTACATCAAGCGCACCCCTCTCACCGAATTCCGTACCCAGAACAGGGGAGGCGTTGGAATGAAAGGCAGTGCCACCCGCGACGAAGACTTCATTGAGCATATCTATGTCGCAAATATGCACTCCACAATGCTGTTCTTCACCAGGAAAGGCCTGTGCTACAGGCTCAAGGTCTACGAACTGCCCGAAGGAACCAGGGCTTCCAAGGGCCGTGCGGTGCAGAATATGCTTACCATAGAGCCCGACGACAGCATTGTTACATATCTCAATGCCAAGTCCATCGAAAATATGGAATACACCGAGTCCCATTATGTGACTCTGATAAGCCGGAAGGGCATCATCAAGAAAACCACCCTCACCGAATATTCCAACAAGCGCAGCCGCAACAAGGGAATCATAGCCCTCACTATCCGCGAAGGCGATGCCCTGCTTGACGCAGTGCTCACCAACGGTACCGAACAAATTATGATTGCCGCCAGGGACGGACGCTGCGTACGCTTCAATGAAGAGGACCTCAGGGCCCTTGGCAGAAGCGCCTCCGGAGTTCGTGGCATCAACCTTGCGGAAGACGACGAAGTTGTAGGCCTCATTACCTACGATCCTAAGGCGGACGATGCTGCCGAGCACACTGTTCTGGTAGTCAGCGAGAACGGTTACGGCAAGCGTTCCGACCCTCAGGATTATAGGCTTACCGCGCGTGGAAGCAAAGGTGTCAAGACCCTGAACATAACCGAGAAGACCGGATGTGTCGTGGCAATAAAGAATGTGACTGTGCAGAACGACCTTATGATTATAAACCACTCCGGGCTCACGATCAGAATGGCGGTGGAAGGAATCAGGGAAGCCGGCCGCGCCACTCAGGGAGTAAGGCTCATCAACCTTCGCGAAGGTGACGGAATCGCAGCCGTTTCGGTGGTGGCCCACTCTGCCGACGATGACAAGACAGAACAACAGGAGGCTGAACAACAGACAACAACAGTTGAATAATAACCGACAAAAAGATAAAATTATGAAGAAAACACTATTACTAGTCGCTTTGCTTGCCGCTATGCCGCTCGCAAACGCTCAGGATGGAAAGAATTTTGCCGCAGTGCGGAACGCTGTGGCTTCTGCAGAAAAGAATGCCGAGAATCCGAAGAAGGCCGAGAACGTCGCAACCTGGACAAAACTTGCCGAGAGCTATATGAGTGCATATCAGGCTCCTATAGGAAACATCATTCTTGGAATGGACAGGAACGAGCTTAAGCTTCTGCTCGGTGGCATAAAGCCTACGGCTACCGAAACCGTTCAGGTTCAGGGACAGAATTTTACCAAGGAAACATATCCTGCAGTAAATCTCTATTTCGGTGAGAATGGTCAGCTCGCAATGACCGAGGTTACCGAGCAGGCAGTAGAGAATGCTCTGGAAAAGGCTCTTCAGGCATATCGCAAGGCTTCAGCTGTAGATACAAAGGGCAAGAAGACCGCCGATATCGTTGCCGGTATCAAGAAAATCGGTGAGTACTACAACTCCGAGGCTACCAATGCCTACTATTTCAATAAGATTGAAAAGGCTTCCGAGCTCTTCGAACTTGCTGCCAATGCAGTTTCCGAAGCACCCGTGAATACACTCGATTCACTCTCAATGTACAATGCCGGTTTCACTGCCTGGATGGTTCAGAATTACGACAGGGCTAAACCCATTTTTGAAAAGTGCAAGGCTATGGGTTATTATGGTACCGACGGTGAAGTGTTTGCAAAACTTGCCGACATTGCCCAGAAGGCAAAGGACGGCGCCGCCGAGAAGGCAGCATTGCAGGAAGGTTTTGAGAAATTCCCTCAGAGCCAGAGCATTATCATAGGTCTCATCAACTACTACATCAACAGTGGCGAGGATCCCAAGGCCCTCTTCGAACTCCTCGAGAAGGCAAGGCAGAATGAGCCCGACAATGCTTCGCTTTACTCTGTAGAAGGTCAGATTCGCGAGAAACTGGGCGAGACCGAGAAAGCTCTCGAGGCATATCACAAGTGCTCAGAGGTTGATCCCAAATATCCCTACGGATATACCGGAGCCGGTCTGCTCTATTACAACAGGGCCGATGCAATTGCACAGGAAGCTCAGTCACTCGGCACAAGCCGCGAGGATATCAGGAAATATGACGAACTCATCAAGGAGTGGGAGGTTGCCCTCGGAAATGCTCTGCCCGAATTCCAGAAGGCTTACGAAGTTACCGAAGAAGCCGCACTCAAGGCCGACATTGCAAAGTTCGTAAAGGATATTGCCTTCCGTCTGCGCGACGTGGATCCCAAGTATATGGAAATCTACGAGCAGTTCCAGAAAGTAGTGGAAGGAGCTAACTAATGCTTGTTCTCGTCAAAGGCTTTGACGATTTTTGATACCAGAGGGTGTCGCACAATGTCTTGATTCGTAAAGACTATGGTTGCGATACCCTTTATCTTTTTGAGCATTTCCACACCGCTCAGCAGCCCTGAATCCTCTTTTCGGGGGAGGTCAACCTGAGATGCGTCTCCGGTCACTATGAACTTGGCCTCGACTCCCATTCTGGTGAGGAACATCTTGAGTTGTCCCAGATTTGTGTTCTGGGCCTCGTCGAGAATAACACAGGCTCTGTCCAACGTGCGCCCGCGCATATATGCGAGCGGAGCTATCTGAATTGTTCCGTCGGCAATGAAATCCTGCAGCTTCTTTGCAGGAATCATATCTCCCAGGGCATCGTACAGCGGCTGGAGATAGGGGTCCAGTTTATCTTTCAGGTCTCCCGGAAGGAAACCCAGCCGTTCTCCGGCCTCCACTGCGGGCCGGGTGAGTATGATTCGCTTTATCTCCCTGTTCTTGAGCGCTCTTACCGCCAGCGCTATAGCGACATAGGTCTTTCCTGTGCCGGCAGGCCCCAGTGCAAATACGAGGTCATTGTCGAAATAGGCCTTGACCATTTCCTGCTGCTTGAGGTTTCTTGCGCGGATAGGCTTTCCGTCGGTACTGTAAACTATGATTTCTTCTCCGTTGAGGCGGTAATTGCCGGGGTCGGAACTGCCGCAGAAAATGCTTTCAACGTCATAGCTGGTGAGACTTTGCTTGCGGTGGCGGAGTTCCACCAGTTCGGCGAACCTTGATTCGAATTCCTGAATCTGTTCCTGTTTTCCGTCCAGAATGATTTCGTCGCCCCTTGCAACAACCTTGAGCCCGGGAAAATAGCTGCAGAATTCTTCGAGAATCTTGTTGCCGGCGCCATATATTTCTATGGGGTTTGCGGCCTGGATTTTGACTGTCTTTTTCATCGATTGCAAATATATGTCAAATTTTATAATTTTGCAGATTATGTTCAAAAGGCTCATATCGCTTATTGCAGCACTGTGTGCAGGTATTTTGTGCTATGGACAGTATGCCTCAGGAATGCTTTCTTCCCTCGAAGAGAGCGAGACGGCTTCGCAGATGAGAGAAGACGTCGAATTCCTGTCGTCTTCTATGCTTGAAGGCCGTGGAGCCGGTTCCGAAGGAGAGGCTCAGGCGGCAGCCTATGTGTCGGAACGTTTTATGGATATGGGAATGACCCTGCTCTATCCTGCGGAAGGGGATTCATTCGGTATAAAGAAAGATTCCGGAGACACTTTGGTGTCGCACAATGTGGCCGCAGTTGTGGACGGCTATGACAAAACACTCAAGAACAATTACATAGTAATAGGCGCCAGACTGGACAATCTGGGAAAGAATACAGTGCTCGTAAACGGCCAGCCCAAAGAGCAGATTTTCTATGGCGCTGGCGGAAACGCCTCCGGCCTTGCCGTAATGCTGGAATTGGCAAAGAGAATACAAACCAATTCCATCCTTTTCAAGCGCTCGGTCATCTTCGTTGCATTCGGAGCCTCGCAGGTCTCAAATGCCGGGTCCTGGTATTTCCTGAACCGTTCGTTCAAGGGAACCGGCCGCATAGATGCAATGATTAACCTGGATATGCTGGGAACCGACCCTCTGTCATTCTATGCCTATACCTGCTCTAACCAGGATATGAACAACATTCTGGGCAATCTGGAGGGTATGCTTCTGCCGGTAAGGCCCCAGCTTGTGAGCAAGGAACCCTGTATGTCCGACCACCGTTCCTTCTATGACAGCGGCATACCGTCGGTCTTCTTTACGTCTGGCCGATATCCCGAATACAACACTACCAAAGATACCGCCGACATCCTCGACTACAATATGATGGACCGGCAGGTAGAATATGTGTTCAATTATGCGCTGGCCCTGGCGAACGGCCCCAAACCTTTGTTCAACCCTACGGAAGAACTTAAGAAAAAGGCCTTGGACGAAGGTTTTGCAGTACCGTACAGTGAGTGCGACGTGCCGCCTTCTTTTCTGGGCTCCTTCGAACCTTCCAGCTTCCTGGTGCGCTGGGTTTACACTTATCTAAGATACCCGAAACAGGCTGTCGAAGAAGGCATTCAGGGGCGCGTACTGGTAGATTTTATAATCGATGAGAACGGCGACGTCAAGGACGTTACCGTGCTGCGCGGAGTGCATCCTCTGCTCGACGAGGAAGCTGTGAGGGTGGTAAGCGCATCGCCCCGGTGGAAGCCCGGAAAGGTGAGAGGAAAGAAAGTGAAATCTGAAATTTCAATGTATATCGAATTCCGATTGGAAAGAAAAAAATAAACAGATATGGATTACGATTTTAAAGCAGTAGAAAGCAAATGGCAGGAATATTGGGCAAAGAACCATACATATAAGGTTTCGTCCGATTCAAAAGCTCCGAAATTTTATGTTCTGGATATGTTCCCTTATCCCTCGGGTGCAGGATTGCACGTAGGACATCCGCTGGGCTACATTGCATCGGACATTTTTGCGAGGTACAAACGCCTCAAGGGCTTCAACGTGCTTCATCCTATGGGATACGATGCCTTTGGCCTTCCGGCCGAGCAGTACGCAATTCAAACCGGTCAGCATCCGGCAGTTACGACTGCCCGGAACGTAGCCCGTTACCGCAGTCAGCTCGACCGCATAGGCTTTTCATTCGATTGGGACAGAGAGGTTCAGACTTGCGACCCCGCATACTACAAATGGACTCAGTGGGCCTTCTTGAAGATGTTTGGAAGCTGGTATGACCCCAAGGCCGATGCCGCCCGTCCCATTGAAGAGTTGGTGGAATTGCTTTCCACTAAGGGTTATGAAGACGTTACTGCCGAGCAGTGGAATGCTGCCGACGAGCAGGAAAAGAGCGACATTCTTATGCGCTATCGTATTGCATATCAGGGAGAAACCTCGGTCAACTGGTGCGAAGGCCTGGGCACTGTCCTGGCTAACGACGAGGTTAAGGAAGGACTCAGCATTAGGGGTGGTTTCCCGGTAGAGCAGAAAAAGATGAAACAGTGGCAGCTGCGTGTATCGGCGTATGCCGAACGCCTGCTTTCGGGGCTCGACAAACTCGACTGGACCGATTCCCTCAAGGATATGCAGCGGAACTGGATTGGAAAGTCGGAGGGAACCGAGGTCGTGTTCAATACCGAGTGCGACGGCAGAACCCTTCCGGTAACTATATTCACCACCAGGGTCGATACTATTTTCGGAGTGAGCTTTATGGTGCTTGCTCCCGAGAGTGAACTGGTGGGCGTGCTTACTTCCGAAAGCTGCAAGGCGCAGGTGGAAGCTTACGTGAAGGAGGTGAAGAAGAAGACCGAGCGGGAGAGGATGACCGAAACCAAGGTTGTTACCGGCGTATTCAGCGGAGCCTATGGAATAAATCCTCTTACGGGGGAGAGAATTCCTATATGGATTTCGGAATATGTGCTTGCCGGTTATGGAACCGGTGCAATTATGGCAGTGCCGGCCCACGACAGCAGAGACTATGCCTTTGCAAAGAAGTTCAACCTTCCAATCATACCCATCATAGAGGGGTGCGACGTGAGCGAACAGAGTTTCGATGCAAAGGAAGGCATTATGTGCAACTCGGGCTTCCTGAACGGAATGGATGTCAAGGAGGCCATTGAGGCGGCTAAATGCTACGTCGAGGAAAAGGGATTGGGCCGCAGAAAGACCAATTACCGCCTGCGCGACGCAATCTTCTCGCGCCAGCGCTACTGGGGAGAGCCTTTCCCTATCTATTACAAGGACGGAATCCCTACCGCGCTGCCCGAGAGTGAACTGCCTCTTACTCTGCCCGACATTAAGGAATTCAAGGCGAAGGGCGGAGAACCTCCGCTTGCGAGGGCCGAGAACTGGACATACAAGGGATACCCTCTCGAGAAAAATACAATGCCGGGATTCGCCGGTTCGAGCGCATATTATTTCCGGTATATGGATTCAAGGAACGACCGGGCTCTGGTGAGCCGCGAGGCCAATGAGTACTGGCGCAGCGTGGACCTTTATGTAGGAGGCACCGAGCACGCTACAGGGCACCTTATCTATTCCCGCTTCTGGAACAAATTCCTCTTCGACCTGGGATATGTATGCGAAGACGAACCTTTCCGCAAGCTCGTGAACCAGGGTATGATTCAGGGCCGCTCCAACTTCGTGTATAGAATTGCCGGCACCAATACTTTCGTGTCCTGCGGGCTCAAGAAGAATTACCAGACGACCGAAATCCACGTTGACGTTTCGCTGGTTCACAACGACAAGCTGGACGTAGAGGCCTTCAAGGCTTGGAGACCCGAATACAATGACGCCGAATTCATTCTGGAAGACGGAGAGTACATATGCGGATGGGCGATTGAGAAAATGAGCAAGAGTATGTTCAACGTAGTCAATCCCGACGATATATGTGACCGTTATGGCGCCGACACATTGCGACTTTACGAAATGTTCCTTGGCCCCGTAGAGCAGAGCAAGCCCTGGGATACCAAGGGAATCGACGGGGTGAACCGTTTCCTCAAGAGATTCTGGAGACTTTTCTACGACCGTGACAACTGGTTGGTTACCAATGAAAAGGCCACTGCAGCCGAACTCAAGTCCCTGCATAAGCTTATAGGCAAGGAACAGCAGGATATAGAGAATTTCTCCTACAATACGACCATCAGCGCATTTATGATTGCGCTTAACGAGCTTGGCGAGCTGAATTGCAACAAGCGCGAAATTCTCGAGCCTCTTGTAATTCTGTTGAGTCCTTTCGCTCCCCATATGGCCGAGGAACTGTGGCACGCTCTGGGACACGAAGACAGCGTGAATTATGCGACTTTCCCCGAGTATGTGGCCGCTTATGCCGCCGACGACACTGTCACTTACCCGGTTCAGTTCAACGGAAAGATGCGCTTTACTGTAGAAATGCCCAAGAGTGCTGTTCCCGCCGAGGTTGAGAAGGCGGTGAGGGCTCACGAACTTACGGCAAAATGGGTAGGGGAGATGAATATTGTGAAGGTCATTGTAGTTCCCGGAAGAATAATTAACATTGTGGTTAAATGAGAAAGAAAATCCTGGACACTCTAAAAGATTACGTTGTAATAACCATAGGCACGGTGTTGTTCACTTTTGTCTGGGGCTGCTTTGTGATACCCAACGGAATGTCTGCCGGCGGGCTCACAGGTCTTTGTACAATCCTGCAGTTTGCGACTAATGGGTTGATTCCCGTATCGGTTTCGTATGCTGTGCTCAACGTAATTTTTCTTGCTGTTGCCTTTATTATATTGGGCAGGGGAGTGGGAGTGAAGACCATCTATTGCATTGTGATTTGTTCCATATTGTTCAAGGTATGGGAACTTTTTCCGGAACTTCACTCGGCCGAAGGCAATTTCCTGTATGTTCCCGAGAAATTCCTCATACCCGTGATTGCCGGTTTCATTGAGGCTTTCGGACTTCAGATGATTTTCTCTCGCGGAGGAAGTTCGGGCGGTACCGACATCATAGCCCTTGTGGTGAACAAATATTTCCCCATTCCTCCCGGAAGACTTTTTATGTATGTAGATATCATCATAATAAGCAGTATTGCCATTTTGCCCGGCAAGGGATTTTCGGATATGATTTACGGCTATCTTATGATGATAACTTTCTCCATTTCCCTGGACGCTATGCTGCTTGGCCGGCAGTCTTCGGTAAAACTGCTGGTGTTCTCGCAGAAATATGAGGCAATTGCCGACCGCATCAACAAGGAAATGGACAGGGGAGTAACGGTGCTTAAGGCAATGGGGTGGTACACCAAGGCCCAGAAAGACGTTCTTCTGGTAATAGTGCGCCACCGTCAGTTGAGGCAGGTGGAAAAGATTGTGAAAATGTCGGATCCTAAAGCATTTATGACCGTGTCGAAAACTTCCGCGGTATATGGAGAAGGCTTCGAGGAAATAAAGACCGGATTGAAAGACAATAAATAAGAGAGATGAAAAACATATTCAAGAATAAGACGGTAATACTCGTGGAAGAGTATATACTCATTGCAATAGGGGTATTCATCTATGTGTTCGGCTGGTGCCTTTTCTTCGTACCCCACAATCTTGTGGGCGGCGGAGTAACCGGTATCGCCTCAATAGTGCAGTATGCGACGGGAGGCGTAATAAGGATTGGCTACACATTCTTCGTACTTAACATCGGCCTGCTGATTCTGGCCCTGCGTACGCTTGGAAAAACGTTCGGAGCCAAGACCGTGTTTGCCATCATTCTGGATTCAGTGGGGCTTATCCTCATACAGGACGCAATTCCGTACGAGTTTATCAAGCTGCTTGCGCTGGACAATGGAAAACTTATGAGTACCCTTATGGGTGCCATTATGGTTGGCGTTGGCGTTGGAATCACTATCAATGCGGGAGGCAGCACCGGCGGAACCGACATAATTGCAATGGTAATAAACAAGTACCGCAACGTGTCTCCGGGCCGAATGATAATGATTGCCGACGCGTTGGTAATCCTTTCATCTCTGCTGGTACCTTCATACAGGCCGGACGGCACTATGCTGGCTATGCCGGAGAAGATTACGGTGGTGGTTTACGGTTTTATAATGGTGATGGTGGAAGGAACGGTGCTCGACTTGTGCATTGCAGGTTCGAAACAGTCTGTGCAGCTTTTCATTTTCTCTCCCAAGTATAAAGAGATAGCCGACGCTATAACCAACGATTTTCATAAGGGTGTGACCGTGCTCAAGGGAATTGGATGGTACACCAAGAATGATACGAATGTGCTGCTGGTACTTATCAGGAAACGCGACCTTACACCTCTCCTGAAATTCGTGAAACACGTGGATGAAAACGCATTTATGTCCATTTCCCGCGTTACGGGTGTGTACGGCAAGGGTTTTGACGACTATAAGGTGCGCAAAAAAAAGTAGTTTAAAATAAAAAATACTAATTAGAATTATACTACTGCCCAGACTACACGTCTTGGCAGTAGTAAATTTATATTTGCCGACAGAAATCAGACCGCGTAATGAATAACTTTTTTAGTAAGAGATTTTTCCTGAGGTTGTCGGCGCTCTTGTCGGTAATGGGTTTGTTGATGTTGGATTTGTTCATTGGAAGAAGGATGCCGACAACCTCTTTTATAATGTGCTGCCTCATTGCAGGATGTACTTTGCTCATAATGGTTCCTTCCATTTCTGAGGAATTTGATTCGGGACGCCGTATAATACTGGGCTCCGAAGTGTTGTTTTTCACAGTTTATTTTATTGCCCGCGAGACTGATGTCTCATCTTGCTCATTCGCTGTTCTTGCGTTAACTCCTTTCATTCTCGTGGGCTTTTTTGCTTTTAAGAGTATGCGAAAGTTCAGACTGGTACGCTCGCTTTTTCAGCCGGAGTCGGTATGGTTGTCGGTGGAGGAGTATTCCCGATACTTCTATTCCGTGGTTCTGCTGGCCCTGGCGCTGCTTTCCGGTTTGGCGTTTGGACTGCCAAAGAGCTCTGTAAGCCAGATTTGCGTTGTGGGTTTGTGTTGCGGTGCTTTGGGGCTCTTTGTTGTCCTTTGGTTGCGTTCCTATTCCGGCCGTACACTGCTTGTGCCTGAACGGAAGGAGGCCATTATAAAGGAAAAGATGAGTGGATCTCCAAAAATCACGCTGCCTGAAACTCCCGAGGAGGAGGCCAGAATGAACTCTACATACAAGCAGGTGCTCGCCTATATGGAGAAAGAGCGTCCGTATCTGAAGGACTCGTATTATATTACCGACCTCTGCACCGACCTTGGAGTCAATAAAGTCTATATTTCCAATGTGATAAACGTGTATTCCGGAAGGAATTTCAGGCAGTTCGTAAATTACTACCGCATTCAGTATGCCGTTGGAATAATGAAGGAAAATCCCACGCAACTTATGATGGAACTGGCTCTTATGAGCGGATTCCACTCTGTGGTTTCATTCAATATGGCATTCAAGCTGTTTATGAAATGTACTCCCAGTGAGTATATGGCTAAAGTCAGAGGAGCGGCAGCCCTTTCCAGTCTGCGGGAGCAGGACAGCTGACGGATATGGGAATTTTTTTAACCGGATGCTCGAATTCTATCCTGTGGGCCTGGAGGCAGATTCCTCCGTCGGGGTTCGAGCGGGGCGCACCGTACTTCAGATCGCCTTTGATTACGCAGCCTATGTGGCTCAACTGGCATCTTATCTGGTGATGACGTCCTGTCAGCAGTTCCACTTCCAGGAGATGGTATCGCTGGGTGTCGGCAATGTGCCGGTAGTGGAGTCTGGCGAGTTTGCCCTTGCCTTCCCTGCAGATGAAGCTTTTGTTGAGTTTTTCGTTTCTGTCCATCCAGTTTTCCAGCAGAGCTTCTTTCTTTTGTGGAGCTTCGCAGCACAGGGCCCAGTAGGTCTTGTGAACGTTGCCTTCGCGGAACATTTCGCTCATTCTCTCCAGTGCTTTGCTGGTTTTTGCCAGGACGCAGATTCCGCTCACGGGGCGGTCTAGCCGGTGGGGGATGCCCATAAACACTTTGCCCGGTTTTGAGTCCCGCCTGGCTATGAAGGCTTTGTAGGAGTCGGCAAGGCATTCGTCTCCTGTCTTGTCTCCCTGGGTTATTTCTCCCACTTTTTTGTTCACTATGAGCAGGTGGTTGTCTTCGTATAGAATCCTGCTTTCAAAGTCCCGGTATTCTGTTTCGCTAAGTTCTCTGTATTCCATAGCTGTACTTTTGAAAATCCCTTCCGGTAAACTGCGGAAGGGATCTCTGTAAAGTGTTTATTCATAGGAGCTTCAAAAAAAGCCCTGTTCTTTTAGGCAGCCTTACCGTCTGAACCCAGAACATTTACAATCTTGTGCTTGTAAAGTTCTACCATAAGGTCGCGTGCGGGACCGCAGTATTTGCGAGGGTCGAACTCGCCGGGTTTCTCGGCGAATACCTTGCGGACAGCGGCGGTGAATGCAAGACGAGAGTCGGAGTCGATGTTAATCTTGCAAACTGCGCTCTTGGAAGCCTCGCGAAGCTGCTCTTCGGGAATTCCTACTGCATCGGGAAGTTTTCCTCCGTTAGCATTGATAATCTCTACGTACTCCTGAGGAACAGATGATGAACCGTGCAGAACGATAGGGAATCCGGGGAGCTTCTTCTCAATTTCGTGCAGAACGTCGAATGCAAGCGGGGGAGGTACAAGAAGTCCGGTCTTGGGGTCGCGGGTGCACTGTTCGGGTTTGAACTTGTATGCGCCGTGGCTTGTTCCAATGGAGATGGCAAGCGAATCGCAACCTGTGCGGGTAGCGAAATCGATAACTTCCTCGGGCTTGGTGTAATGAGACTCCTCTGCTGCAACCTCGTCCTCGACACCTGCGAGAACACCGAGCTCGGCCTCTACAGTAACGTCATACTTGTGAGCGTATTCAACGACTTTCTTTGTGAGAGCGATATTCTCCTCGTAAGGAAGAGCCGAACCGTCGATCATAACAGATGAGAAGCCGAAATCTACACAGCTCTTGCAAAGCTCGTAGCTGTCGCCGTGGTCGAGATGGAGGCAAATCTGAGGATTCTCCCAACCGAGTTCCTTTGCGTACTCAACGGCTCCCTGTGCCATATAGCGGAGGAGAGTCTGGTTTGCATAGTTGCGTGCGCCCTTGCTTACCTGAAGAATAACAGGAGACTTTGTCTCTGCAGAAGCCTTGATAATAGCCTGCAGCTGTTCCATATTGTTGAAGTTGAAAGCAGGGATTGCATAACCGCCTGCGACTGCCTTTGCAAACATCTCACGGGTGTTTACAAGGCCCAATTCCTTAAATGATACCATATTTGTTGACATTTAGATTGTAGTTCGATTTTAAATCCCACAAAATTAACTATTTTTGCACAAAACAGCAACACTGAAACTATATGAAAATCGCCGTTTATTCCGGTTCTTTCGATCCTCTCCACATTGGCCACAAAGCTATAATGGAGTATCTTACCAAAGAGAAGGAATTCGATTGGGTGTATCTGGTGATTTCGCCTCAGAACCCGCTGAAAGATCCGGCAAAGGCTCTCAACGCTGCTGAACGTTATTACGCGGCCATAGATGCTGTGCGCAGGCATCCCGAACTTCACGTCTGGGTCGATAACATTGAACTTGAGATGCCCGCTCCCCATTACACAATCAAGACGCTTGACGCCCTCAAGAGAAGGGAGCCCGAGAACGAGTTCACGCTTGTGGTTGGCGCCGACAATCTTGAGAATATTCACAAATGGAGAGATGCTTCCAGGCTCCTGAGCGAGTACGGAGTTGCCGTTTATCCCCGGCGGGGATTCGATATTCACAGTATACGCAGGATACTTTACGACGAGTGCCTGCAGTTTCCGGTTCCCTATGTGCTGGACAATTCGTCGATTCACGACACTCCCGGCACCGTGAGTTTCGAAGATTTCGAAAGTCTTTACCGCATTCAGATCATAGACGCCCCCATAATAGACATTTCTTCCACCCGCATCCGTGAAGCCGAAGCCCGAGGAGAGGATATGTCGGAGTGGAGGATGTAGCCCCGGGCAGAAACAAAGCTATAGTAAGATGGATTTTAAAAAAGTATTGCTCACAACTGCGGCCGCATTCATTGCAGTGGCGGCCGTTGCCGGTAACAAACCAAACAAAAACGTTCCGGTGCGCACCGACGTGCCCAACAAAGCTTTTTTCAAGGACCTTTTTGTGGACAGCTCCATAAAAATCGTACAGCACGACACCCTGTATGCGGCCGACTGGCTCGGCCTCAGCCAGGAGACCCTGCGCTTGGAAGAAGAGGACACTCCCCGGAACACCGGCATAGAGCAGCTTATGTTCAAGGGCAGCGCAGAAGACCTTAACGGCCGTCTGCTGTATCCCGACGGAGAGCCCCGTTTCAGCTGTATATATATGTATGGCGGACAGTCCAACAACCACGGCGTAATTATGGGCACAGCCGCACGCGAGCGCTATCGCACCTTCCTGGCCAACGGAGGCAGCTACGTGGGCTCCTGTGCCGGGGCATACATCTGCTGTCTGGGTTGCGACACCCAGGGCTCCCGCCCCGGATATATAGGTATGTGGCCGGGCATCTGCAACGAGGCGGCCATTACCGGAATATGGCCCGCTTACGTTATTCCCGAGGGATCGCCATTGCTCAGGTACAGTTCCGACTCTTTCGGAGGAGACCTGCGAGTAGAAAAAATAGAACATTACAACGGCCCGTACTTCTCTACCTGGGCCACGGTTCCCGGAACGGAGGTTCTGGCATACAACGACATTAAAGACTGCATCCTCGACGGCCAGCCTTCGCTTATTGCGTACAAGCGGGATGCCTTTTCCGGAAGACTGCTAATAAGTGGCGGACATCCCGAACTGGAGGCACAGGGGGAGCAACTTTTTCTTATGTCGTCGATGCTCCGGTATGCCATTGACGGCAGGGGCTGCGCCAAGGTAAAGGCGGTGCTCGAAAACGGAGAGAGCCGGGCTATGACCAAGGGAACCCTCGACAATGATCCGCTTCACACTATGGTAGGAGATCTTCAGTGCCATAATTTTGCATTCTCCCTTCCCCCGAAGGCACGCAACGTAAAAGTGCGTCTGGAAGTTCTGTCAAATCACAACCTCAGCCTCAGGCTTGCAAAGGGCACTTACGCTTTCAGGGAAGACGCCCGGTATGCGTCTGAAAACAAAGAACTCGTAAAGGAACTCTCGTTTGACAGGCTTGACGCCGGAGTTTGGTACATAGGCGTTCAGTGCGAAGACACCGTAACGGTAAAACACAGCAAGGAGTATGACGTTTATGAGAACACCGAAGTGCTTAACGGAGTGCCGTATAAAATCTCGGTCTCTTGGGACGTTGCCAAGGTAGGCGATGCCGTACTTCAGAGGGGGGCCGACATCAACGAGAAGATAAAGATGCTGGTGAGCGGTGAAAACTACAAGCGCAACTGGGACGCCGACAGTACCGTAACTTCCATAGTATTCAAAGGAGGCTGCCGTAAGGTGAAGAACGGTGTGCGTCTGGACCACGAGCTTTCCGAAGAACCGGTTTACCTTTCATACGACGGCGCCGGCACTGTGACCATATCGACCCCTGCGGCCAAATTCAGGACCTGCGGAGTGCTCAACTATCTGTTCGAAAATTTCAAAGCGCTGAAAAAGGTCGACGGATTCGAACTTATCGACCTGGAGGGATGTATCGATGCCGGGGAGGCAGCTCCCAAACTGCCCTGATTCAGACAACAATCACTTCTACTCCCAGTTGCTCCAATTCCGACTTTGTTTTTGTAGGAATGCCGCTGTCGGTTATGAGAGTGTGTATCTTCTCCACGCCGCACACCCGTCCGAATCCCTTCCGTCCGAATTTGCTTGAATCGGTGAGTACGATGGTTTGGGACGACGACTTTATCATCTGTACAATAAGTTCGGCCTCTTCGACTGTTCCGCTGGACACGCCGTAGTTGATGTCGATTCCGTCAACTCCCAGGAAAAGTTTTGAGCAGTAAACGCTGCGCAGGGCCTGGATGGCGTCGTTCCCGGTTGCCGAGAGGGTGTTGCTGTACAGGATGCCACCTATCTGCATTACGGTAATGTTGGGTGTCTCCCCAAGCTTTGTGGAAATGTTCACAGCCGATGTCACTACATTGAGATGCCCTTTAGGTTCAATATGCTCGGCAAAGATTGCCAGAGTGGAGCCCGATGAAATGAGAATGGAGTCATTTTCTCCTATCAGCTGAGCCGCCCGGCGTCCTATTTTCTGTTTTTTGTCATAGCTCAGCAGTACTTTCTTTTTCAAAGCTATGTCCATAACCTGCTCTTCTACCGGCAGGGCGCTACCGTATGCCCTTCTGAGCAGGCCCTTGGATTCGAGGTAGTTCAAATCCTTCCTGATTGTGGTTTGCGTAACATTGAACGTTTTCGCAAGAATCGCAACTTGAACGAAACCTTGCTTGCTTATGGTTTCAGATATGAATTTTCTTCTTTCTTCGATGCTGGACATATTGTAAATGCTTTATTTGTCCAAAGATACGAAAATTTTTAAGATTTTTTGTTTCGTTTTTAAACATTGTGCAAAACGAAACTCAAAACGAAACATTTTTTTAAAAAAATCATCTGATAGAAAGAATTTATAACTAAAATTGGGGTGGATAATTATGTTTTGATTATACAAATATCAACAGATATGAAATGTTTAATTAAAAAATGTTTTGCTTTGACGGCCTTCCTGATGCTTTCAGTGATGGCTTTTGCGCAGAACAGGACTGTCAGCGGTGTGGTTTCTTCGACTAACGGCGAAGCCTTGATAGGCGCCGGAGTAGTAATTAAGGGAACCACCACCGGTACCGTTACGGATTTGGATGGAAGATACTCCATTTCCGTACCTGCCAATGCCGTTCTGCAATTTACAAGTGTCGGGTATAAGACGTTGGATGTCAATACCGGCAACAAAACAAAAGTGGACGTTATTCTGGAAGATGACAGTCAGCTTCTGGAGGAAGCCGTAGCCATTGGTTACGGTAACCAGCGTAAACTTACCCTTACCGGTTCAGTTACCTCGACTTCGGGAAAGGAACTGGTCAAGAACTCGTCGGTAAACCTGTCTCAGGGTCTTGCCGGCCGTCTTTCAGGTGTGGTTGTCAACAACCGCTCCGGTGAGCCCGGTCACGACGATGCAGTAATGTACATCCGTGGCCGCAGTACCTTGGGTGACAACACCCCTCTTATTGTAATTGACGGAGTAATTGGCCGTAGTGACGAGTTCTCCCGCCTGTCCGGTGAAGAAATCGAGTCAATCAACGTGCTCAAGGATGCCTCTGCCGCAATTTACGGCGCCCGTTCTGCGAACGGTGTGATTCTGGTTACAACCAAGCGCGGAAAGTTCAACGAGGCCCCCAACGTAACGTTTACCTATGACCTCGGTCTTCAGCAGCCTACCCGCCTAGTGGAGATGGCCGATGCCGTGCTTTTCACACACGCCTACAATGATGAACTGGCAATTACCGGTGCCGCTCCCAAATACAACCAGACTCAGCTGGCTCATTACGAGAGCGGCGACGACCCCGTAATGTATCCCAACACCAACTGGTTCAAGGAAATAATAAAGCCGGTTTCCCAGCAGCACAAATACGGTGTGAGCGTGGACGGAGGCGGTGACAGGGTGGGTTATTTCGTGCAGTTCAACGGTCAGTACCAGGACGGTATCTACTATAAATCGGCTACCAACTATCAGCAGTACAACATTCGTTCGAATGTCGACATTAAAGTTACCAACAACTTCAAGCTGGGCGTTGACCTGAACGTTCGCCAGCAGCACAAGAACTACTCGGCATATCCTTCAAATTCAACCGGTATATTCTATATGGCCACCCGTCTTAAACCTACGGGCGGAGCATATTATCCCAACGGCCTCATTCGCGGCGGTTCCAACCCCGCAGTGCTGGTTCAGGACCTTACCGGTTATGACAAAACCATTCTTAACACCATCAACGCAACACTTACGGCCGACATTGACCTCAAGAAGGTTACCCCCGGCCTAAAGATAAACGGCAAGCTGGCCTATGACGTGCGAAACAACTTCAACAAGAAATGGCAGAAGAACTGGACCTATTATAAATATAACGAAATTACCGAGCTGTACACTCCCGAAACTATGAACTCTGTTACTTCTCCTGTTTTGAGGGAGTCCCAGACAGGAGTTCACCAGTGGACTATAAACGCCAATATCAACTACGACCGGGATTTCAACGGCCATCACGTAACTGGACTGCTCGGCTATGAGCAGTACGGCTACCGCAAGGACTATTTCAAGGCTGGAATCACCCAGTTCGATTCCGATATCCTCGACGAGCTTTTTGCCGGAAGCGCCGACAAGACCTGGTATTCCATTGACGGAAACGCCGCCGAGAAAGCCAGAATGAGTTTCTTCGGCCGTTTGGGCTATGACTACAACAGCAAATACCTTTTCCAGTTCATTGCCCGTTACGACGGTTCCGAAAACTTTGCAAAGGGTCACCGCTGGGGCTTTTTCCCCGGAGTATCCGCCGGTTGGCGTATGAGCGAAGAGTCTTTTGTAAAGGATAACGCTCCCTGGCTCACAAACCTCAAGCTCCGTTTCTCTTACGGCGAGCAGGGTAACGACCAAATCGACCCTTTCCAGTATATGACAACTTACGAGTATGCAAGTGCCGTTAGCTACAGAGTCAAGTTCGGTGACCAGAATGTGCAGAAAATCATTCCCGGTACAATTCCTAACGAAGGTGTCACCTGGGAGGTTGCCAAGACCTGGAACGTGGGGCTGGACGGAAACATTTTCAACGGAAAGCTCTCCTGGGAACTGGAATATTTCCACACCCGCCGTTCTAACATTCTGTGCACCCGCAATGCCTCCATACCTTACTATTCGGGACTCACATACGACCTTCCGGACGAAAACATAGGTATTGTATCCAATCGGGGTATAGAGATTCAACTCTCTCACGAAAACCGTGTCTGCAACGGAGACCTCATCTACCGAATCAACGGAAACTTCCTCTTCGCCCGCAACAGGGTGGAATATATGGATGAGACCCCTTGGGGCGAAGGCCACGAGTATATGGCTCTTACCGGCCATCCTATGGGCTCAGGCCTCTACTATCAGGTTGCCGGAATCAACAAGACCCAGGCCGACCTTGACAGCCATCCCCAGATGTCGGGTGCAACGTTGGGCGACTTCTATTTCGAAGACCTCGACGGTGACGGGCAAATCACTACATTCGACCGCAAACGCTGCGATTTGACTGTAGTTCCCGAGATCGTATATGGTCTTACAGCTTCGCTCTCCTGGAAAAACCTCGACTTCTCGATGCTCTTCCAGGGACAGGCCAGGGCTCGTTTCTACTACGCTCCCCAGGTCGATCCCGTTTCCTACAACGTCGAAGCCAACGCGGCAAGGAACGCCTGGACTCTCAATAACACAGATGCAGACTATCCGCGTCTGGGCTCCAACGTTTCCAATGGCGGCGTAACTTCATCGTCTTTCTATTACAGGAATGCAGCCTTCCTTCGTCTCAAGAACGTAGAGCTTGGTTACACTCTCCCTCAGAGCCTGTTCGGCCCCAAGGGTATAATCAAGGGCATACGCTTCAACATAGGAGGTTACAACCTTTACACTTTCTCTGAACTCAAGACCATTGACCCTGAGCAGAGCGATACCTCGTATGCTACCTACCCTCAGGTTCGGATCTTCAATTTCGGTGCGAAGTTTATGTTCTAATCGATGGAGGAAAAGAATATGAAAAAATTAATTATAGCAATTTCAATCCTGCTGTCTTTCGCAGCGGTTTCCTGCACTCCCGAAGAGTATCTTACAAAGACTCCTCTGGACAAGCTTTCCGAAGATGCGGTTTTCAACAGCGACGTTTTGGCCGAGAGCTACGTTAACGCGCTGTACTGCGTGGTCAACGATCCTTTCGAAGAGGGCAATATAAGCGCCATCACCGACGAGGGTTTCTTCCGTTACGGTGGAACTTCAACGCGCTATATCCTTGCGGGAACAATGACTCCCGACAATATTATAATTATCAATGAAGGCGGTCAGGCCCACAATACCCGTACAACCGTTCTCAACATTTGGAACAGGGCTTACAGGTGGATATACAGAATGAACGTTTTCATTAAGAAGATGGACGGCGAGACAAAATTGTCGGACGAGTACAAGACCCGTCTTCTGGGTGAAGTCTATTACCTGCGTGCCTGGGCATATTACAATCTTATCCAGCGCTACGGCGGAGTGCCCATCATCAAGGACCCCTGTTCAATCGAAGACAATTTCGATTTCGAGCGTAACGACTTCGAGTCCTGCTATTCATTCATAATGTCTGACCTCCAGGAAGCCGAGTCAAGGCTCCCCGAAAAGAAAAACTGTGTGCTCGGCCGTATCAACAAGGATATTGTCCTTGCCCTGCGCTGTCGCGTTGCAATGCTTGCCGCATCACCCCTGTTCAACGATCCCGCCTACCCCGACGGCGACCTTGTTCACGGAAAGTATGATTTCAAGGGAAAATGGCAGATTGCCTACGATGCTGCCAAAGCCGTTGTCGACCGTGCCGACAAGGATGGAGCTTATGCTCTGGATTCCCGCTACGAAGGATTCTGGGATAATATCAACTCTCCCGAGATTATATGGGGCAAGTTCTTCGAGAATACCGCCCCCGCCGATGCGAATAATGGGGACAAGAAGGCCCAGCAGCTGTACGCCACCGATCATTTCAGCGGCTGGACATCCTGCAATCCCACCCAGGCTTTCCTGAAGGACGTTGAGATGCTCAACGGAAAGAAATTCTTCGAAGAAGGTTCCGGCTATGATCCCGAGCATCCTTTCGCCAACCGTGACCCCAGACTCTACAAGATTGTGGGCTTCCCGTTCAGCTATTATGGCGTCAATGAGAAGGACAAATACACACAGGAACTTCCCAACGGCTTTATCTTCAACTGCAACGATCCCATATATGCAAACCTCGACGGTATGAAGGCAAACGGATTCCCTACATATCAGCTGCAGCTTTACCTGCTATATAACGATAAGGACCGTTCCGACTTTGCCGAAGGCAAGAAGTATCCCGACTATGACAAAAAGCCCTCTCATCTTTGGGATGCCACCAATCATACCGGATGCGAACTCAACAAGTGGCACATTCCTTCCGTGCCCATTTCGGCTTCTCTCGTAGGAAACGTGGTATGGCCCTGGTTCCGCCTCGGCGAATTCTATCTCAATTTCGCAGAGTGTGCCTATATGCTTAACAAAGAAGATGAATGCCGTACCTATATCAATAAGGTGCGCAGCCGTGCAGACGTAATGATGCCCGCAGTTACCGAAAGCGGCACCAGCCTTTGGGACCGTCTGGTAAACGAGCGCCGTGTCGAGCTGTCCTTCGAAATGATCCGCTACTTCGACCTTCGCCGCTGGAAAACAGCCGAATTCTACGAAAACGTGCCTCTGGCAGGGTTCACTACCCTCATTCTCGATAAAGGTGGAAAGAGAGACACCCTCTACCGTGTGGTACGTCTCTACGACGAGTCAAAGAACCATACCAATTATTATTGGCCCAATACCGAAGCCAGCAAGACATACAACTATGCTACGGTTTCTCCCGCAGGCGACCGCGACGGCAAGCCCATCGAGTACATCATTAAGGAGAAATGGCTTGGCAAGGAGTATCTTATCGACTACGGCGACTGTTGTCTGAACATATCTCCCACTCCCAAATATTTCCCGTTCCGCAATGGCGTCTACCCCAACTATCTGATGCCTATTCCCCGTACGGAAATAACCAAGAGCCACGGTAAGATTAAACAGAATCCCGGATACGAATAGAATTTAAATTTTCACTGATATATGAACAGAATACTGAAATGTCTATTAGCGACAATGGCCTTATTGCTTGTGTCTGCAATGGCTTTTGCCCAGAACAGAACGGTAAAGGGTGTTGTTTCTGCCACTAACGGAGAGGCTCTCATAGGAGCCGGCGTTGTGGTGAAAGGAACCACCACCGGTACCGTTACTGACTTCGATGGCCGATATTCGTTGTCGGTTCCGGCCAATGCCGTACTGGAGTTTACCAGTATAGGTTACAAGACCCTTGAGGTCAAGACCGGAACACGCACTCAGATAGATGTCATTCTCGAAGATGACGCCCAACTTTTGGAAGAAGCCGTAGCCATTGGTTATGCAAATCAGAGCAAACTTACCCTCACGGGTTCGGTGGCTACCACTTCGGGCCGTGAACTTGTGAAGAACTCTTCGGTCAACCTTTCTCAGGGTCTGGCCGGCCGTCTTTCAGGTGTCATCATCAACAACCGTTCGGGCGAGCCCGGTAGGGACGACGCCACTATGTTCATCCGCGGACGCAGTACCTTAGGAAACAACAGCCCTCTTATCATCATAGACGGTATTGAAGGACGTGAAGAAGAGTTCTCCCGCCTTACGGGCGAAGAAATCGAGTCTGTGAACGTGCTCAAGGACGCTTCGGCCGCCATTTACGGTGCGCGCTCCGCCAACGGTGTAATTCTGGTTACCACCAAGAGGGGCAAATTCAATGAGGCCCCCAACATTACCTTCAATTACGACCTTGGCTTGCAGCAGCCTACCCGCCTTGTGGAAATGGCCGACGCCGTGCTTTACACTCACGCCTACAACGACGAGCTTGCAATCACCGGTGCCGCTCCCAAGTACAATCAGACCCAGCTGGACCTTTATGCCAGCGGTGCCGACCCCATAATGTACCCCAACACCAATTACTTCAAGGAAATCATCAAGCCTGTGTCTCAGCAGCACAAGTATGGTGTAAGTATCGACGGCGGTGGAAACAAAGTGGGTTATTTCGTGCAGTTCAACGGCCAGTACCAGGACGGTATCTACGTTAAGTCAGCTACCAATTACCAGCAGTACAACATTCGTTCGAATGTCGATATTAAGGTTACCGACAACTTCAAACTGGGTGTGAACCTGAACGTGCGCCAGCAGCACAAGAACTACTCGGCGTTCCCTTCAGACTCCTACGGTATCTTCTATATCGCAAGCCGTCTGAAGCCTACCGGTGCGGCATACTATCCCAACGGAAAGATTCGCGGCGGCACCAACCCTGCCGTTATGGTACAGGATCTTACAGGTTACGACCGCAGTACTATCAATACCATCAACGCAACTCTCACGGCCGACATCGACCTCAAGAGAATCACCCCCGGCCTCAGGATTAACGGAAGTCTCGCCTACGACGTTAACAATAACTTCAGGAAGAACTTCCAGAAGAACTGGCAGTATTGGTCATACGACGAAATTACCGAGCTGTACACCGAGCACACTATGTCCTACTGGTCTTCTCCCACTCTTCACGAGTATCTGACCAGGACCAACAACTGGACAGCGAACGTAAACCTCAACTACGACCGGGATTTCAACGGCCACCACGTAACCGGCCTCCTGGGCTACGAGCAGCGCGCTTACCACCGCGACTATGTGTCTGCGGGAATCAACTCATTTGCATCGGACATTCTGGACGAGTTCTTTGCAGGAAGTGCCGACAAGAGCTGGTATTCGATAAACGGTAATGCCAAGGAGACCGCTCGTCTGTCCTTCTTCGGCCGTTTGGGCTATGACTATCAGAGCAAATATCTCTTCCAGTTCATTGCCCGTTACGACGGTTCCGAGAACTTTGCAAAGGGCCGCAGGTGGGGATTTTTCCCCGGTGCATCGGCCGGATGGCGACTCAGCGAGGAGCCTTTTATCAAGGACAATGCTCCCTGGATCAAGAACCTGAAGCTGCGTCTGTCTTACGGCGAGCAGGGTAACGACCAAATCGATCCCTTCCAGTATATGACAACCTACGAATATGCAACCGGAGTTTCATACTGGATGCGTATAGACAACAAGGACATATCTTCCATCGTTCCCGGTACAATTCCCAACGAGAACGTGACCTGGGAGGTCGCCAGGACCTGGAACGTAGGTCTGGACGGAAACATCTTCAACGGAAAGCTCTCCTGGGAAATGGAATACTTCCACACCCGCAGGTCCAACATCCTGTGCACCCGCAACGCTTCAATCCCTTACTATACCGGACTTACCAGCAATCTTCCGGACGAGAACATAGGTATTGTATCCAACCAGGGCGTGGAGATTCAGCTTTCTCACGAAAACCGCGTGGCCAACGGCGACTTCATCTACCGTATCAACGGAAACTTCCTGTATGCGAAGAACCGGGTAGAGTATATGGATGAAACTCCCTGGGGCGAAGGACACGAGTATATGAACCAGACCGGTCACCCTATGGGTGCAGGGCTCTACTATCAGGTTGCCGGCATCAACAAGACCCAGGCCGACCTTGACAGCCATCCCCAGATGTCGGGCGCAACCCTTGGAGACTTCTACTTCAAGGACCTCGACGGCGACGGTAAAATCACCACTTATGACCGCCTGCGCTGCGATATGACCACTGTTCCTGAAATAGTATTCGGTTTGAGCGGAAACTTCCAGTGGAAGAACCTCGACTTCTCTATTCTGTTCCAGGGACAGGCCAGGGCCCGTTTCTACTACGCTCCCCAGATGGATCCCGTTTCGTATAACGTAGAGGCCAATGCTGCAA
Organism: Bacteroidales bacterium; assembly: GCA_024401895.1. Taxonomy (GTDB): domain Bacteria; phylum Bacteroidota; class Bacteroidia; order Bacteroidales; family UBA932; genus Cryptobacteroides. The sequence continues at coordinate 5,046 of JAKSKE010000003.1, read as the reverse complement.
GGAATGCGTGGACTCTCAACAACACCGATGCCGACTATCCCCGACTCGGTTCCAACGTTTCAAACGGCGGCACCACTTCTTCGTCATTCTACTACAGGAATGCCAGCTTCGTCCGTCTCAAGAACGTAGAGCTGGGATACACTTTCCCTCACAAGATGTTCGGAGAAAAAGTACCCATCAAGGGAATCAGGGTTTATGTGGGAGGTTACAACCTCTTCACCTTGTCTGAACTGAAGACCATTGACCCTGAGTCCAATGACGGTTCTGCACAGACATACCCTCAGACCAGGATTTTCAACTTCGGTGCAAAACTTATGTTCTAATCAAAGGAGGAGATGAATATGAAGAAATTTTATATAGCAATACTTGTCTGCACGGCTCTGCTGAGCTCCTGCAAGAAAGATTTTCTGGACAAGACTCCTCTCGACAAACTGTCCGAGGAAGCTGTTTTCAACAGTGACGCGCTTGCCGAAAACTATGTCAACTCTCTGTATGTTGTGCTGCCCGATCCCTTCCAGGAAGGCAATATCAGTGCAATCACCGACGAAGGTTTCTTCCGTTACGGCGGAACTTCGACGCGTTACATACTTGCGGGAACAATGACTCCCGACAACATCCTTCCCATTGCCGAGGGAGGTCAGGCTCACGATACCCGTACCACCACGCTCAACATATGGAACCGCACCTATGAGTGGATCTATATGATGAACACTTTCATCCAAAAGGTAGAGGCCGGTACCAAAATGTCGGCCGACGCGTCCAAGAGGCTGCTGGGCGAGGTATATTTCCTCCGTGCCTGGTCTTATTACAATCTTATCCAGCGTTATGCCGGCGTTCCCATCATAACCAAGGTTTACACTCTGGACGACACTTATGACGTTACCCGCGACAAGTTCGACGATTGTGTGGATTTCATTCTCGGAGACCTTGAAAAAGCCGAGGAGATGGTTCCTACAAAAGAAAACTGCCTTCTGGGCCGCATCAACAAGGACATTGTGCTTGCTTTGCGCTGCCGCGTTACAATGCTGGCCGCATCGGCATTCTTCAATGACCCCGCCTACCCCCAGGGTGACATAATTCACGGAGCCTACGATTACAAGGGCAAGTGGGATCGTGCCTATCAAGCTGCCAAGGCCATCGTTGACCGTGCCGACGTTGACGGAGCCTATTCTCTCACCTCAACCTATGAAGGCATTTGGAACGATATCTATTCACCCGAGGTAATCTGGGGAAAGTTCTTTGTTTCCAACGCCGACGCCACAACCAACTATGCAAAGAAAGCCCAGTTGCTCTATTCGAACGTATATTTCAACGGATGGACATCTCTCAACCCTACACAGGCATTCATTAAGGACGTGGAGATGCGCAACGGAAAGAAATTCTTCGAGGAAGGTTCGGGTTACGATCCCGAGCATCCCTTCGCCAACCGCGACCCCAGACTCTACAAGATTGTGGGCTTCCCGTTCAGCTATTATCAGAACACCGAGGCTGGCAAGACCAATGCCGAACTTCCCCAGGGTTTTGTGTTCGGCCCTTCATACAAGGGTGACGAAACTATGGGTTATCCTGCATTCAAAGATTTGAATGGCGTGGCCAAGCAGGGCTATCCTTCAAATCAGCTTCAGCTTTATCTGCTGTTCGATGACAAGGACCGCAGCGACTTTGAAGCCGGCAAGAAATACCCCGACTACACCAAAAAGGCCGCTCACCTGTGGGATGCATCCAGCCATACCGGATGCGAACTCACCAAATGGTATATTCCTACGTCTCCCATTACAGAATCGGAGGTGGGCTCTCTGCTCTACCCCTGGTTCCGTCTCGGAGAAATGTATCTGAACCTTGCCGAGTGCGCCTATATGGTTGGAAATACGGGTGAATGCCAGAAATACATAAATAAAGTGCGCAGCCGTGCCGACGTAATGATGCCTCCCGTTACCGAAACAGGTACCGCTCTGTGGGACCGCTTGGTTAACGAACGCCGCGTAGAACTCTCGTTCGAGTTTATCCGCTATTTCGACCTGCGCCGCTGGAAAGTCGCCGAAAAGTATGAGAACGTTCCTCTGGCAGGTATGCTTCCTATGGTACTCCAGAAAGGCAGCAAGCAGGATACTCTCTATAGGGTAGTACGTCTGTATGACGAGTCAAAGAACAACACCAATTACTATTGGCCCAACACCGATGCCAGCAAGACATACACCTATTCTTCGGTTACGCCTGCCGGCGACAGGGACGGAAAACCCATTGAGTATATAATAGAAGAGGAATGGCTTGGAAAGAAATACAAGCTCGACTATGGCGACTGCCCGTTGAACATTTCACCTTCTGCCAAGTATTTCCCGTTCAGAAATGGAGTTTATCCCAACTACCTGATGCCTATACCGCGGTCTGAAATAACCAAGAGCCACGGACAAATCGAACAGAATCCCGGATATGAATAGAATTGCATTCATACTTTTGTGCTTAGGTTTGGCGCTCACATCGTGCGCCGAACCTTTGCGCGTTAATTTCAAGTCGGCCGACATTACCCGAAACAGCGAAGGCACAATGCTGGCAGGGTTTGCGGCCCGCACCAAACTGTCGGAAGGGCTGCACACTCCCTTGAAGGCAGGATGCGTTGTCTTTACCGACGGACAGAAGAAGGTCTGTCTGGTATCTATGGATATGATGGAAATTTCTCCGGCCCTGGCCGATGAACTGCGCGACAGCATTCAGGCCCGTACCGGCATAGGCAAAGACAACATAATCCTCCATTGCATCCATACTCACAGCGCACCCCGCGTCGGAGGCAAATGGATCGAGGAAGGAGCTCCCAACCGAGAGTTCTACTATTCATTCAAAGAATCCATCATCGGCCTTGCCTCAGAAACCATACTGGACGACAAGGGATTCCGCCGATTTAAGGTGGAAACCGGTTTCTGCCGTCACAATATAAGCCATAACCGTTGCGAAGAGGGCGGCCCCATCGATTACGACGTATATGCGTTGCGTCTCCTGGGCCGCTGGGGCAAACCCATCTGTGCATTCTTCAACATAGCCTGTCATCCCGTAACCAAGGGCGCCGGCAACTGCTCGGTAGGAGCCGACTATTCCGGTGTCGCCCGTCAGATAATTTCCGGGAAATGGGGTTGCGAAGTTTTCCAGATTAGCGGTGGACAAGGCAATATGGACCCTGCGAAGGGCCCTCAGACAGCCATCGAATATTGCGAGGAGTGCGGCAAGTCGCTCGCCGACTCTTTATCGACCATAGAGTTCAAGCCTTTCCCGATGGACGGAAAACTCGAACTAGCCACCACGGTTGCAAAACTGCCTTACAGATTGCCCGTGGTAACAATGAAGGACATCCACGCCTTTGCCGACTCAATGAAAGTGGAGTATGCCACGGCCTTCCCCCGCTTTGCGAAAGACGTCGAGGGCTGGGAAGAGCAGATGGAGGAAAAGTTCGGCCCCGATGCCGCCGTTACCTCACAGGACTACAATATGACAGGCTTGAACGTGGGCGGACTTCTCTTTGTATTCAGCCAGGGAGAACCGTTCTGCGAATATCAGCAGAGCGTACGTGCGGCTTTCCCCGGAAAAACCGTGATTTTTGCCGGCTATACCAACGGGCAGAGTCTGTATGTGGCTTCCCAGCGCGCGTTTGACGTACGCAAGGGCTACGAATACGAGCTCGAACAGGACTGCGTATATTCAAAAGTTCCGTACCCTATGTCGGACAAGATGCCCGCAGTGTTCCTCGACGGACTGGTATCGGTATTGAAAGAGGTTTCAAAATAGTTATGTCTATGAAGAAACAACTCATAATTGCCCTGGCCATTGTGCTGACTGTTGCCGCCTGCGCTCCAAAGCAGAGTGCAGTGCGCCCTGTGAGCATAATGCCTCAGCCGCATCACGTGAATATGCCTCAGGATGAAGCCACCTTTGTCATCGACAGGGAATGCGCCATATTCCTGGACGAGCCTACCGAAGAGATGCACCGCATTGCCGCTTTCCTGAACGAGAAACTGGAAAAGGCTGCAGGATTCACCCTTCCCGTGAAGGAAGTGGATATGGCTCAGAGGGCCAAAGGCATTTATTTTATGAATGCAGGGAACCCTTCCGAAGCATACAACCTTCACGTGAAGCCCCAAATGGTGGTGGTTGACTACGGCGACGGGGCTGGTGCCTTCTATGCCCTCCAGACAATATTCCAGCTGCTTCCGGCGCAGATTTTCGCCGACGGCCTCCAAAGAGGTGTAAAGTGGGATATGACCTGCTGCGACATAGAGGACAGCCCCCGCTTCAAGTATCGCGGTATGCATTTGGACGTATGTCTGCATTTCTTCGACATAGATTTCCTAAAGCGCTACATAGACCTTATGGCTCTTCATAAGGTAAACCGCTTCCACTGGCATTTGACCGAAGATCAGGGCTGGAGGCTTGAAATAAAGAAATATCCTATTCTTACCCAGAAAGGACAGTGGCGTAAGGAAACGGTCATAGGTTCCCTTAAATCGGGCATCTACGACGGTCAGCCTCACGGAGGGTACTATTCTCAGGAGCAGGTTCGGGAGCTGGTGAAATATGCGGCCGACCGCTATGTAACCATAATCCCCGAAATCGAACTGCCCGGACACGCCCTTGCGGCCATTGCCTGTTACCCCGAGCTCAGCTGCGGGCTGGACAGCACCTACGAGGTGGCTACTAGATGGGGCGTTTTCAAACAGGTTTACTGTCCCAAGGAAGAGACCTTCAAATTCCTGGAAGACGTGTTCGACGAAGTGTTCGAACTCTTCCCCTCCAAACTGGTTCACATAGGCGGCGACGAATGCCCCAAAGCCAGTTGGAAGAAGTGCCCTCATTGTCAGGCTCTCATAAAGAAACTCGGACTGAAGGACGAATTTGAACTCCAAAGCTGGTTCGTGACAAGGATGGAAAAATATATCAATTCCAAAGGTCACGAAATCATAGGCTGGGACGAAATCCTCCAGGGCGGTCTTGCCCCCAACGCCAAGGTTATGAGCTGGTTGGGAGAGGAAGGCGGAATCAAGGCGGCCCAGCAGCATCACG
>JAKSKE010000029.1 GCA_024401895.1 Bacteroidales bacterium | reverse complement strand
AGAATACGCTCGAAAGTTTTCTTTGCTATAAGAGCATATTCTTCGCTTCCGGTAGCTTTGGCCAGCTGGGCAAAGGCCATACAGGCAAATGTATTGGAGAAAATGTTATAGGGGTAAACGATTGGCTTCCCCTCCCTGGTTACCGAGAAGTAGAAATCGTAGTTTCCGTCGTGTCCGTATTTCTTGAGGAATTCTGCACCCTGCACGGCCGCTTCGAGCCACTTGGGATTCTTCTCCAGGCTATTGTAAAGCATAGCGAACATCCATACCTCACGGCCCTGCAGCCAAATGAATTTGTCTGTATCGAACACGCTTCCGTCTCTGTTCAGACAAGAAAAATACCCTCCGAACTCAGTATCCTGGGATTTCTCCAGCCAGAACGGCAGAACCCTGTCGAGGAGTTCGTCGCGATACTGATTCGCCAGTTCTTTAAAATTCAAATCGTTCATAATATCGTGTTTTCCTTATATTCAATATTGCCCAATTTATGAATTATTTATTTTAATTGTGCTTTATTAAATGCATTTTAATATTTAATGCGCTTTATTCTTTTGATTATTAATAATTTATAAAATAATTCCCATACTTATATTTAATAAACAATTTTAAATAATAAGGTAATTAACTTGTTTTTATTATTAAAACACTTTAATTTTACCGATATGAAGCATATTGAAACCATAAAAGCACTGTGCGAGCACGACGGCCTCTCGATAGCCCAACTTGCAGCCCAGACCGGCAACAGTGTCCCCACAGTAACCAAGTACTTGAACGAACTGCTTCAAAAAGGATGGATTACAGTTGCCGGAAAAGCTACCGGAACCCACGGCAGAAAGCCCAGCATTTACAGGTTGTGCGGCCATACGGCCTATTTTCTGGGGGTTGACCCCAAACACAACTCCCTGTCCCTCGCACTTATGGATTTGTGCGGCAATGTAGTTGCCGAATATGAAGAGAGTATTCTGTTCCAGAACACTCCCGAAATGATTGAGGTCATCTGCACCAAATGCGAGAAATTCCTGAATGAATCGTGCATTCCTAAAGACAGGGTGCAGTGTGTTGCATTCAATATATCGGGACGGGTGAATCCCGCAAACGGACAGAGCTACTCCATATTCAACTTCGAAAACAACGAAGACGCATTGAGCGACACCCTTAGCGACCGCCTTGGAATCAAAACCCTGATAGACAACGACACCCGCCTTATGGCCTACGGCGAAATGAAAACCGCGATAAAAGGTAAATACCGCGACTTCCTGTTCATAAACGTAGGTTGGGGAATAGGTCTGAGCATAATCATAGACGGCAAGCTTTACTCCGGCTCGGACGGGTTCAGCGGAGAATTCGGGCACACCTCGGTTTACAACAACGAGGTAATGTGCCACTGCGGCAAAAAAGGATGCCTTGAGACCGAAGTGGGAGGAAGGGCGATATGCAACCATCTGCAGAAAAGGATAGCCCAAGGTGAAACTTCGTCGCTGAAATCAAAGGCAGCCCAGGGTGCAACCTTGGACGAGGGAGACATAATAAACGCCGCGCTTCACGACGATATGCTCTCGATAGACGTAATTGAAACTGCCGGATACGAACTGGGAAGGCAGATTGCAAACCTCATAAACCTGTTCAACCCGCAGGCCGTCATAATTGGCGGCAGCCTGCAGGCGGCGGGCGACATTTTCATCGAGCCCATAAAAATTGCGGTGCGCCGCTACTCGCTCAGGCTTATCTCCCAGAACGTTGCAATTATTCCCTCGGAACTGGCAGGCCGGTCCGGCTCTATTGGAGCCTGCTTCAAAGCCCGCGACTTCTTTTTAAACGAATAAAAATTTATTAATCTTAAAAATATGAACAAACGCTTTCTTTTAATTCTGCTGGCAGCCGCCCTCCTTTCCGGAAATGCCGCTGCGCAAGAGACCGCATTCCCCGTAAACTGCACCGACGGCAGTTTCAAAGTGCAATATGCGGTGGATAAAGAGTCCTCGGTCCTGTTACTGTGCCGGTACATCCCCAATGCCGTGACCGAAGGACCTGCACCGTACACAAAGAACGTTAACCGTAAAATTCACGTTTCCACCCCGGACGGAGACTATGCGCTGCTGAACACCTGCCAGATTCCGGTAATGAACGAGGCCGATGCAAAATTCGCCTATCTGAAAGGAGAACAGCCCGCGCTTAATTTTTCTCTGGAATTCGAAAAATTCCCGCTCGACGAGCCGTTCGACCTTGTTGAAGATGGTTCCGACCCTTCGTCGTTCACAGTCAAGGGACTTACCGTAAACCGGGAGGAACCGGCCAATGTGAATGCCGATTCATTCCTCAAAGACACTCCCTACTATGAATTCGGATACCGTTACGAGGACGGCGAGCCCATATATTATTTCGACGAAAAAGACGTTTTACTCCAATCCACAGCCTGGCCGCACAATTACGAAGACCGTTATTTCCTGTCGGTAGGATTCCGCATAGTAAACCGCAGCTCGTCCCCTATTCCTGTCAAATTCAAAGATTTCTCGGCCCAGGCCCAACGTCTCAATAAAAAGAATGAGCCCGTTAAGTGCAATCTTACCATCTGCGATGCAAAAAAAGCAAATTCAGAATGGAAAGATGCCGACCTGTTGGAAATGGAGCATCAAATTCCCACCACCACTCAGGATGCAGCTTCAAACACGCTTTTGACCGCATCGCAGGCTACAAGCGGAGCACTGGGCGGTGCCTTTGCCTTAGGCTGGCTCATTGTGAACGCGGTAGACGACCCCGAGAAGGAACCATATATGAGAGAAAAAAACAAGATACGGGAAGAGCAGATGGAACTGTACCTCAAGGACACCACCATTCAGCCGGGAGACACTCTCTCTACCTTTGTAACCATCAAATATGCAAAAAGCCCGTCCTCTACGAACGTTTCCTTCTGCCTCAACGGCGACAAATACGATATGAAATACTAAAAGAGATCTGCTATGAGAACATTAAATATCCTTGCCAGAACGGCGCTGACCCTTTTTCTTGGCGCAGCCTGCGCTTTCCCCGCTTTTTCGGCCGACTGCAAAAAAATAGCATCGGTTGACTCCGGAAACGCCAACGTTTCCCTCCGATATGTGGAACAGACCGACTCCACTTCTCTGGTTTATGCCATATTCACCCTCCCGGCCGAAATCACCGAACCGGTTTATGTCAATGTTGCGAGAAAAATTTACGTAACCGACGGAGAAATGAACTATAGTCTTGTGAGAGCGCACAATGTTCCTGTGGAAGATGAATCTGTACTCGAGTATGCCATTCTCGAAAATAAAGACCGCAAGCTCAATTTTATCCTGGAATTCGAAAAATTCCCCATAGATGAAAAGTTCGACATTGTAGATGAGTCTTCCGAAACCGAAGGATTGAATTTCCGGGGAGTAAGTGTAGACGCCTCTTCCAGCAAGTCTGTCGATGCCAAACGTTTTATGAGCTCTACACAGTTGTGCCGATATGGAAAGTTCTATGACAACGGAAACTGCATCTCATATTATGACCGGGACGGGGTTGTTGTAGCAGCCAACGCCTCCTATGGCGACGACAACTTTACGCTGTATCTGTCTCTTGTCAATAATTCCGACCACGGAATTCTTTTCAATACTAAGAATTTAACAGTCAAAGGACACAAGCCGAAAGGCAGGGACTCCGTTGAAGTGAATCTGTATGTTTACAGCAAAAATGACTATGTAGATTTAGTTGCGGCAGAGGACAGATACGAAGCTCAAAAACAAGTACAGAGCAATGGTATGCGTGAGGTTGAATCTGCCGTCTCCTTTGCCACCATAGGCACCCCTATAAGAAGTGCAGAGCGTACCGGTCTCACCATTCTGAGCGGTGTTCTTAAAGACATCAATTACAATAGGGTAAAGCCGCACCTTGCCGAACTTGACAAAACCAGGGAAGAAAGGACAAAGGACTATCTTCTGAGTCAGTCAATCGACGCCGGTGAAAGCCACAGCGGTTTCTTAAGAATATCGCGCCCCAAAAAAGTCAATGACTGTATGGTTACCCTGCACGTTGACGGCTACGACTTTTCTTTTGATTACGATATAAAGTGAATATGAATCTGAAAAATCTTTTTTCATTACTTTTTGTAACCTTTTTTTTAGGCGTGAACGCTTTTGCCCATACCCCGTCTGATACGGCACAGGGCTGCGTTCTGCCGGCTTACCTTAAACCTGGCGACAAGGTGGCGCTCATTTCCCCCTCGTACTTCACTCCTATGGAGAATGTGACAAAGACAGCCGAGGTGCTGCGCAAATGGGGGTTGGAACCTATAATCGGCCCAAATGTAGGGAAGATTGCCGACGGCCAATACGCCGGAACTGAAGCTGAACGCCTTGCCGACCTGCGCTGGGCACTCCAGAACCCCGGAATAAAAGCCATAATATGCAACAGAGGCGGATATGGAAGTATCCAGCTTATCGACGACCTTACGCTAGCCGAACTGGGCGAATGCCCGAAATGGTTTGTAGGATACAGCGACATTACCACCTTCCACGGGCTTCTTACCCGCGCGGGAGTTATGAGCATACACGGCACAATGAGTTCTTCGCTGGCCGCAGGCGGAACCGACCTCACCAGCACCCTGCTGCGCGACCTCCTGATGGGCAAAGTCCCCTCCTATACCGTTCCCGCGCATCCTCAGAACATCCCCGGGGTTGCAACCGGCATACTCGTAGGCGGCAACATCTGCACGTTTGCACCTAACCTCGGGACCATTGCCGACGCTACTGCCAAACAGGACATCATTCTTTTCATTGAGGAAGTGTCGGAATCTATGCATAATCTCGACCGGCAGGTTCGCATACTCCAGATGAACGGCGTGCTGGAGCGTTGCAAAGGGGTTATTCTGGGCGACTTCACCGACTTTGGAAAAGAATTCAAAGACCCGGACGGAACGGTTATAAGCGCCGAAACTATGCTGCACAGAATTCTGGAGCCTTACAATATTCCCGTATTGTGCGGTTTTCCCGCCGGCCACGGCAAAGTAAACCTGCCGCTCATTATGGGCGCCCCGGTTACGATTGAAGTTGGTCCCAAGAACGCTGTAATTAATTTCAACGTCAAGGGAAAACAGCAGAAAATCAATCTGTAAGGAGTGCCATTGCAAGAATAGAGATAGGGTTGAGTACCGGTATTCCGGTGCCCGACTCTATCTGCCATTTGCAGGTCTCGCAGTCGGTGGCAACCGCGTCGGCCCCGGCGGCGAGCAGGCTGTCGAACAGGGGTTGCCCTATTGCCTGAGAGTAACCGTAGTTTTCTTTCTTGAAACCAAAGGTTCCGGCTATGCCGCAGCAGTGCTGTTCGGGAACGACCAGCTCGACTCCGGGAATCATTTTCAGCAGTTCCTGAGAAAACAGCGCCCAACCGAGTTTCTGCATATGACAGGCAGTATGATAGACCACCTTCAAATGGAAATCGGGCCTGAATCGCAGGTTCACCTTGCCCGATGCAATTTTCTCGTATATCCATTTGACTGCCAGCTCAACGGTGGAAGCCATATCGGCACAGTCGAGTCCCAGCACATTGCGGTATTCATCCCTGATGGTAAAGGTACAGGTCGAAGACGTTGTGAGCACGGGAGCCCCGGCCTTGCGGATTGAATCGACATTCTGTGCCGCCTGCACCGCCGCCTGCTTCCCGAACCCGTTGGAAATGAGGGCCACTCCGCAGCAGCGCTCTTTTTCCAGAAGCGAAACTCCGTACCCGCAGGCGTTCATAACCTTTACGAAATCTTTTCCCAGCTGCGGATAATTGTAATTGACATAGCAGCCGTGGAAATAGGCCACGTGCTCTTTGAACCGGCTCTGCGCAGGAGCCGCATTTTTTTTGAACCACTGCTCGAACTTTTCGCCGGAATATTTCGGGAAAGTGCGTCGGTGATCTACCCCGAAAATGTCCATAACCCGCTTTGCCGGCCCAAAAGCCAGTATAGGATTGGCCACCGGGGCAAGCACCGATGCCACCGTCCCAACCAGATCGGTGCTGGCAAGCATTCTGTCCCTCAGCGGATTGGACTGCCTGCCGTACTTCAGCCTTGCGATCTGAATGATATCCCCTACCTTAACCCCGGACGGGCAGGCCACTTCGCAGGACTTGCAGTTCAGGCAATATTTGAGGGTAAGGTCAAAGAATGACGGATCCTTGAGGCGGTACCTCTCCCCGTCCGGCCCGGCCTGTTTCGGCCCCGGATAATGAGGATTCACCTCAAACATAGGGCAGACCTGGGTGCAGATGTTGCATTTGAGGCACTGCTCGAAATTCCCTTTGCTTATATTATGTTCCTGCATACTTTTTCTACCGATTGTTCAATGTCAACTTCGCCGGCAAGAATCTCCCCCGCCGCATACAGGTTTGAAATCACGTTTCCACCCACATACACGCGGGAGGAATCGTCAACCCGCAGCCCGAAGTTCTCAAAAGGCTGCTTCGCAAAAAAATCATCCACCGTCCATTCAGACCGGTCCTGCGCATACAGCACGTCGCAGCCGAACACCGGCTCATATATATTCGCGATGGTGGAAATGAGACCCCGGCTGAAGAATTTTCCGGTGCAGAGGATAAAATGTCCGGCTTCCAAAACGGTGTTTTCACCCAGGTTTTCGGTGCGCACATACTGCACCCTGCCGCCTTCGACATTTCCACCCGTCACGCGGTCTCCATTAAGGAAAGTACCTCCCAAAGCGATGAATTCGCGACGAAATGTCTTTCCAAGGCAATGCCCGGCCGACACTACGGCACAGCGCTTGCCTGCCCGGGCAAGTTTGTATGCGGCAAGTGTTCCCGACTTTCCCCCTCCTATTATTACAACGTCAAATTTCATCGTTTATATTTCTTCCAATCTGTTTTCTCATATACTCGGCTTCCCGCAGAGAATCTCCCCAGCATACCGGAGTCATTCCCTTCCAGCGTTCCTGAACATATTCCCTTATGAATTCCTGCTCCATTTCGGGGCATCCCAGTTCGCAGGCAAGGGCTTCGGCCACTTTCTTAATGCAGAACGAGCCCTGGCAGGTGCCCATTCCCACTCTGGTACGGCGCCGCAGGTCTATCATATTCCTTACTCCCAACGTCTTTACGGCATATGCTATCTCGGCCCGCGTAACGTGTTCACATTCACAAAGCACCTCCGATTTTTGAGAAAAATCCATTTTACCTGTGAGAGAGCCGTGACGCCCCTCGGCCGCCTTAAAGGCAATGGACAGTTCCCTGTCTGGGTTGGAATGCTTTTCAGACCCGGGCAAAGGCTCGGTTGCGGTAAGACATTTCCTGTTCACTCCTAACTTGCGGCAAACCAGGTTGGCGGTCTGTTCGGCCATAAGCCTGTAACTGGTAAGTTTCCCTCCCGTAATGCTTATGAATCCCGGAACTCCGTCCCTGGTTTCGTGGTCAAGGAGCACTATTCCGCGGCTGGTGCTCCTTCCGGTAGGGTCGTCGTCCGACGCTACCAGAGGCCTCACTCCAGCGTAGGCCCTCAGAATTCTGGTGTTTTCCAGTTCGGGGGCAAGAGAACAGCCCTCCCTGAGCAGCAGTTCCACCTCTGCAGGGGTAACCTTTATGTTGTCGCACTCGTCGAGTCCCACTTTGTCGGAGGTTGTACCTATGACGCAAACCACATCACCGGGTACCAGAATGTCGGCATTTGACGGCTTCCGGCAACGGTTTATTACCATTTTGTTAACCCGATGCCCGAACACCAGCAAAGAGCCCTTGGCCGGCAGCATCTTTATTTCGCAACCCGCCATAGCGGCAATAGTCTGCCCCCAGATTCCGGCGGCGTTTACCGTTACCGGCGCATACGCGCATAAGGTTTCCTTCTTCTTGCGGTCGAAATACCTGACTCCCACCACTGCCCCCGAATCTTTCAAAAGCGACAGCACCTCGCAGTACGTGCGAATCTGGGCACCGTGATTAGCAGCATCCAACGCGTTTGCAGATGCCAGCCGGAAAGGGTCCACCGATGCATCGGGAACCTTCACAGCGCCAATGAGCGAAGGGTTGACCGAAGGTTCCATTGCCCGGGCCATTGCCGGATCTATCTCGCGGGCGTCTATCCCCGCCTCCCGGCATCTTTCCACGAACAGTGCCTGATACTGTAAATCGTCCTGAGGCAGAGTGATGAACAGGCCTTCGGTCTGCTCTACACAGTTGGAAGCTATCTGCCTTATTATCCTGTTCTCCCGTATGCATTCGGCGGCCGATTCCATATCGGTAACGGCATAGCGGGCGCCGGAATGCAACAGCCCGTGATTTCTTCCGCTCGCTCCGTTTGTAAGGTCGGCTTTTTCAAGCAACAGCACCTTCAGACCGCGAAGAGCACAGTCGCGAGCCGTTCCAACGCCTGTTATTCCTCCGCCAATAATTATGACATCGAAAGAAGAAGATTCTGCCATTTGGCTAAAAATTAATGTGTTACGAAATTTTGAGGATGCTTGCCTATGGGTTTGAGGTCCTCGTAGATTTGTTGGATACGGTCGGTGTCGGCTCTGGCATTGCCGGTTAACGGTGCCTTGCAAACGATACCGGTTTTCTTATGTCCCCAGTCCACTATGGTAATATATACGGGAATGTTGGCCTGGGTTGCTATGGTATGGTATCCTGTCTTCCATTTCCTTACCGGCTTGCGGGTTCCCTCGGGGCATATTGCCAGATGGAAAGTCTTGGTTTTGTCCGACTCCATCTCGTGCACTATATTCATTATTGCCTTCTGTGGATTTTTCCTGTCTATGGGGAAACCGCCCAGAGCCCTGAGAATATTTCCCAAAGGGAAGAAAAATGCCTCCTTTTTAATCATAACCCTGAGTTTATTCCCTCTGGCACGATAGTACAGGTATCCTATGAGAAAATCCCAAATGCTGGTATGCGGCGCCTCCAGATATATGCAGCACCTTTCGGGAGCCGGTTCGCCAATCAAGGTCCAACCGGTTTTTTCCAATATGAATTTTGCGAATTTCGGACTCATCTTGCTAACTTTACTTTAAGAACAACTCTCTGTGCCAATTCACGCAGATATTTACATTTTTCGGGGTCGAGGGCAAAATCGGCCTCGGCCGTGAAAGGAGTCTTGAATATTGTAAGATAATTCACGCAGGCCTTCAGGTATGCGCCATAGTTGGCGGGATGATGGTCGTCGGTGCTGTAAATCACAATATCGGGCCTTTCTGCCCGGGCAAGCGCAAAAGCGTCGGCAATGGGCGAGACGGTAGCGTTGATTTTTGCGGCAAGTTCCTCGGCGCCCGCAGTAGCACAGCTGTCAAAGAACTCATAGCTTCCGAATCCACCGTAATTGTCCTGAGAAAACGCCCAGGTTTTCTCATAGATGAGTTTGGCCCCGGGAGAGAAGAAGGAAATCACATCGCCCAGAGTTTTGGTATAGTCCATAACGTCTTTCTGCTTGTCCCTGCCGTAACGGGCGGCCTGGGTACTCTGGTCCTGCAGAATAACGTAGTCGAACCCGCCTTCCGAAATGTATTCAAGGCTCTTCTTGAAACTCAAATGGCTCCTGAACCTGGCACCGGGATACGTCCCCACCCTAAGGTCGAGGTAGTGGCCTTCGCTAAGGGCGATTTCCTTAAGAATGAAGTCGGCGGCATTCACAAAGGTGAAGGAATTGCCGAACCATCCGATTTTTGTAGTATCCTTGGGTGCCCGTGTTCCGGCAAACCTCGAATATGCGCCAATGTACCCGTAAGTGAGGATGCGCACGCCGCTTTCAGAGTCGGGAGTAAGCGTAGAGCCTCCGTTGCAGGCATAGTCGCCCACCGCCCTCAGACGCACCAGCAGTTCTCCCCTACACACCGGCTTTGTGAAAAGCAGGGTCTGGGTTATACTGCAATGGTAATGTTCGTCTCCTGTGCATTTTACATTATAGGACAGCGCAGGGTTCTCGGGAACGGGGTGAAGGTCGCTTTGGGAAAGTTTCCATTCCTTGCCGTCCAAATACTCCACAACGAAATATTTTGGAGCCGAAGGCTTGGTGCCCAAAACAAGGTCCACCTCTACGTATCCTCCCTTGAATTTGTGCACCGGAATATGGAAAGTCCAAGTGTCTCCGTTCTGCATTCCTTCAAGACAAGGCATCTGCGAGGAGGCTATCTTGTAAACGGCCGACGGGTTAGAGGTTTCGGCTGTAATATAAGCGGGTCCTCCGTCCAAAGCGGGAACTTTGTGCTCATTCAGCCACATCTGCTCGAATTGGGCGGTTTTCGATTTCATAAATATCCATTTGCCCGCCAAATCCTGTGCCTGAACCAGCACAGAGGCACAAATGGCAAGAATAACCAATGTCTGTTTTTTCATAACGGGAATATCTGTTTATAAAGGTCTGCTGCGGAAGTACGAAGATAGGGCGAGGCCCGAAATAATATGCCAGATTCCCCACCAGG
This sequence comes from Bacteroidales bacterium, assembly GCA_024401895.1. GTDB lineage: Bacteria > Bacteroidota > Bacteroidia > Bacteroidales > UBA932 > Cryptobacteroides. Next base: position 6,629 of record JAKSKE010000029.1, on the reverse strand, counting down.
CGGTGATGCAAAGCATTCCACCGTAAAGTATGCCGGTTTCGGGATTGTTCCATATTTCGGGCTTGAAGATAGCCGGATTCAGCAGGAGCGTAAGGCCGAGGCCCGAATTCTGGATTCCCACCTCAATGGTTATGGACCTGCGGTCACGCTTTGGCAGTTTCATAAGCGTGGCTCCCAGCGCTCCTATACCGAAAGCACTGGCGTTGTGGATGAAAACCAGCAAGAAAATAAATAAAATGTACTTGATGAAAATCTGCCAGTTGGGGATGAACATTCCCAGCACCATCACTGCAAAAACGACAAGTGAGAATATTCTGAAAAACTTCTTGATTCTATCGGTAACCTTGGGAAAGAAATGGGAGAACAGGATTCCGGCGGCAATAGGAATTCCAAGAATGAGGAACACCGTCTTGAATATTTCGCTGAACGGAATTTCGAGGTGCGGGATTGAAAGCGTGCCTCTCAGAGATGCATATTTGAGGTACATATTCCCCCAGAACCAGAAATTGAACGGGGTGAACACCGGCGCGAATACTGTTGTGACCGCCGTCATACTTACAGACAGTTCTACGTTACCCTTGGAAAACGAACTCATAAAGTTGGATATGTTGCCTCCCGGGCAACTGGCCACGAGCAACATTCCCAGACAGCACATAGGAGTCAGGAATGGATTCAGGCACATTATGATGAGAAATGTGACCGCCGGAAGACCTATCCACTGCAGCAATACTCCTGTAAGGATTGATTTTGGCTTTATAAAAACGTTCTTAAGTGTAGTCGTGTCTATGCTGAGGGCGATGCCGAACATAATGAGAGCGAGAACCACACTCATTATCAGCCCCGTACCGCCGCCAAGAACAAGGTTCACCTTGTCGAGCGCAGCTAACTGTTCCTTAATCATAGTGTATAAAAATATTCTAAAATGCTTATCTTGTAACAAATTTCGGAAAAATTATTGAAACTCTGTACAGAACCTATGACTAAAATATGGAAGAATAACATTGGCTATACCGCTATGCGATGGTATGTGGACTGGTGTACCAATGCCAGTTACAGTAGCCTCACAGTCAAAGGAAAGGAAAATATTCCCACAGACGGTGCTGTAATTCTTGCCCCGAATCACTGTAATACTCTTATGGATGCCTTGGTTGTGCTCCAGGCCGACCGCAATCCCTCCGGGTTCGGAGCCAGGGCCGACATTTTCAATAAACCAAAATTCGCCGCCATACTGCGCTGGCTTAAGATACTCCCTCTGGCACGCGCCCGGGACGGACGCAAAGCCGTGGAAGGGAATGAAGAAATTTTCGACGAAGTGGTGGAATGTCTGGAACACAATGTCCCGTTCTGTATGTTCAGCGAAGGCACTCACCGCACAAAACATTCCCTCCTACCTCTCAAAAAAGGTATCTGGCGAATTGCAACCCGTGCAGCCAGAAGGCTGGACAAGCCCGTATATGTCGTACCTGTAGGAATCGACTACAATGACTATTTCAGCTATATGAAAAGTGCCCGGGTCAGTTTCGGCAAACCCATACGCGTTTATGAAGACACCGACCAGAAAGAACTTCTCGACACCCTTCACGACCGCATAGCAGAACTCATCACGTACTTCCCGGACGACGAGAACTACGAACACAACTGGGCCGAATGGCAGAAAGCACACGCCCCGCATTACAGCCCGCTGCAAAAAGCCGGGAGAATTGTGCTGGCTCTCCTCTCTCTGCCGTTTTTCCTCATATTCACCGTAATGTGCTCTCCTATGTGGATTACGGCATACATTATAGGGAAAAAGATTAAAGACAAAGCCTGGCTCAACACTGTCAGGCTCGTTACCAAGTTCGCGTTTATGCCCGTGCTCCTGCTGATTCTGATTGTTTTGGCCATCATATTCAAATGGCAATGGTATTTCGCTTTATCGCTCGGATTATTGACTCTCATAGCTCACAGCGGATTCTATTACCTTCAGAATTTTTACCGCAGTTTATTCCAAACAGAGCAAAAATGAAAAAAGAATTTACCTTCCTCATTACTATCTTACTCGCCTGCACCGTACTCAACGCAAAGGATAAAGGAGGAATCACAAAAACCGGATACAACCTCGGACCCCTTCCCGCCATTGCCTACGATGCCGACAAAGGGTTCCAGATAGGAGCGATATTGCAGCTTTTCAACTACGGAGACGGCAGCAATTACCCCAACTACAATTCAAAGACATATTTCGAGTACTCCTTCTTCACAAAAGGTTCGCATCTGATTCAATTAAGATATGACAACAGGACGCTCATCCCGGGAGTACGCTGGAGCTCTTCGGCCAGAGTAATCCTCGACAAAGCCTTCGATTTCTATGGTTTCAACGGATACCAGACCTATTACGACCACGCTGCCGTTGCAGCCGGAAAGGACAAGAGCAGCCGGGACTTCATATTCACCCCCTTCTACAGATACCAGAGAAACGAAATAAAGTTAAAGACCGATTTCATAGGAGACATAACCCCGAACTTCAAATGGGAAGCAGGCCTGTTCTTCGACTATTACAAGACAGGGACCATCGACTATGACAACGTGAACAAGGGTAAGGAAGAAGCCAAACAGTTCCCCAAAATACCTACCCTGTTCGATATCTACAAAACAGCCGGCATCATTGCCGAAAATGAAAAAGACGGAGGTTATGCCGGCGGACTGCGTGCCGGGCTGGTCTATGACACACGGGACAAGGAGGGGGCTCCCAGCCGCGGAATCTGGGCCGAAGGGCACATTGCAGCAGCTCTGCCGGGAATCTCAAAGATTCCCTATTACAGATATTCACTTACCTGGAGACACTACCTCCCCATTGTGACCGACGACGTGCTCACCTTCGCCTACCGCCTCAATTACGAGGGCAACTTCGGCAACAAAGCTCCGTCCTATGCCCTGCCTTACATCACCAATATGGGAGAGCGGTGCGATTTTGAGGGAATGGGAGGTTTCAATACGGTACGAGGTATTATGAGAACCCGCATAGTAGGCTTGGATATGGCCACTTACACGGCCGAACTGCGCTGGCGCTTTGTCAAGTTCCAGCTTGGAAAACAGAACATTGCATTTGCGGCCAATATATTCAGCGACGGTTCTATGGTTACAAGAGGCGTCGACCTTTCCAGGCTTGCCGCTCTCACAGGTTCAAAATATAGGGTTTACGGACAAGACAAAGACACACCCCACATCACCTTCGGCGCAGGCCTCAGATTCATAATGAACGAAAACTTCATTGTGGCCGCCGAATACGGTATGCCCATCACCCACCTTATGAAAAACAGCCCCATCTATAACCAGGACGGCACCGGAGCATTCTACATTAATATAGGATACCTGTTCTAAAGGAAATAACTTATTGTTATTCGTGAAGGAACTAAATCGTTGGGTATTAAAATATTTTGCGCAAAAGGAATCATAATGAAATCATTGCACTATAGCTCGAATGGGGCTCTGATTATGTCCATATCAGCTGCAGCGGTGTTGCTGCTGGCGACATTTGGCGCAGTGGCCGCCGAGTCGGGCGCTACTCTGGACGGGAACCGAACCGATTTCGCACAATATGCAGACCCACTGGTAGGCACTGACTTTCACGGGCATACATTCCCGGGCGCGACCTGGCCTTTCGGAATGGTGCAGCTCAGTCCCGATACACGTCAGCGCAGCGGCGACTGGGACGGATGCTCTGGTTATCATTATTCCGATTCCGTAATATACGGATTCTCGCATACCCACCTTAGCGGCACGGGATGCGACGATTTGTGCGATATCCTTCTGATGCCCACTTACCGTGGCAAATGGGACTGTGCCTCCGGCTTCTCCCACGACCGTGAGCATGCCTCTCCCGGATACTATGAAGTCTATCTCGACAAGCCCAAGGTAGAAGCCAGGCTTTCAGTCGGGCGCAGGAGCGGGTATCACCAATACACCTTCACGAGGAGAAGGAATGCCAGACCCCAGATTGTTCTGGACCTCCTCCATCGCGATTATGTCCTCGAATCCTCCATAGAGCAAGCCGGCCCCCGGGCCATCTGCGGCTGCCGTATATCGAAAAGCTGGGCGTCCAAGCAAAACCTCTACTATTGGATTGAATTCGACCGGGACATTGCCTCCCTCAAAAGAGGAAAGAAGGGTGCGCTTCTGTCCTTCAGAAAAACTGGAAATAATATTTTGAATGTCCGCGTCGGTATCTCCTCGGTGAGCACCGATGCCGCACGTGAAAATCTTTTGAGTGACGGCCTGGCCGATATGAACGAAGCGAAAATTGCCTCCAGGGAGGCTTGGAATGCATATCTAGGGAAGATTGACGTTACTTCAGAGGAGACGGATGTTGAGAAGCTCCGCACTTTCTATTCCGCCCTCTATCATACCGCAATCCATCCCAGCCTGTTCTCCGATGCAGACGGACATTACAGAGGAATGGACGGCGAGGTGCATCTGGCGGACGGCTTTGAACGCTATCATATCTTCTCGCTCTGGGACACATTCCGAGCGCTTCATCCTCTGTTCACCATCATTGAAAGGGAGAGAACCGTCGATTTCCTAAAGACCTTCCAATGCGTTTATGACGAGTGCGGCCGTCTGCCTATGTGGGAGCTTGCAGCCAACGAGACCAACTGTATGATCGGTTTCAATGCTGTTTCTGTCATTGCGGACGCATTCGCCAAGGGCATCGATGGTGTCGATTACAGATGTCTCCTCGATGCCATGGTGGAGTCAGCACGTTGTCACGGCTATGGCGTGCAGGGCTTCTTTGAAGATGGTGCCGTACTGGGAGAGAAAGAGCACGAGTCAGTCTCGAAGACCCTTGAATATGCGTACAACTCCTGGTGCATCAGTGAGGTGGCACGCGTACTCGGAAGGCAGGATATCGCTGACGAATTCCTCCGATATTCAGCGCAATGGCGCAATATCTTCGATCCATCGACAGGCTTTATGCGGCCGCGGATGAACGGGCGCTGGCTGACCCCGTTCAACCCAAGGGAGGTGAACAATCATTTCACTGAAGCCAATTCGTGGCAATACAGTTTCTTCGTGCCTCAGGACATTGCCGGACATATCGAAGCGCTTGGCGGCAGGGATCTGTACTGCGCGAAGATCGATTCTCTGTTCGAAGCTCCCGAGCAGACCGCCGGACGCACGCAGGCCGACATTACCGGTATGATCGGGCAGTATGCCCACGGCAATGAACCAAGCCACCATATCCCTTATCTTTATGTCTATGCCGGCCGGCCTTGGAAGACCCAGCAGCGAGTCCGTCAGATTATGTCGACACTCTATTCTTCCGCGCCTGACGGCCTTTGCGGCAATGAAGACTGCGGTCAGATGTCTGCGTGGTATGTCCTTTCGTCCATCGGCCTCTACAGTGTCACTCCCGGCAGCACTACTGTCGCTCTCGGCTCTCCTGTCTTCCCGTCGATAGACGTACAGGTCGACGGCTGCGGCAACCTTCATATTTCTGCCTCGTCTGAATCTGGAGATATTAACGTATGTCCTTATGTATCAGATGTTTCCGTGGGAGGGAAGCCTATCGGACGCTGCTGGATCGACTTCCGCGACATCCTCTCCTGCAATGAAATTTCATTCACGCTGCAGGGGAGTCCCGACTATGATTTCGGCAGCTCCCCGAAATCTCTTCCACCTGCGAATCAAGCCGGTCATATTGTCCCCCTGGCCGCATTTGAGATGGAGAGTGACATAATTATTGATTCGATGCAGGTGAGTCTCAGCGGCATTGCGGACGGAGCCCGGGCCTGGGTGAGTGTGACCGGCTCGGCGGTGCTGTCGGACGGGACGCCGGTGCCTTCGGGGGAAGCATTTATATATGCCGGCCCGATGAAGGTGGAGAACAGCGCCACATTCGAAGCTTGGAATGTCATAGGTGGTAAAAAGAGTCCCGTGACGCGTACTGCCCTTCATAAATCCCACAAGGATATGAAGGTAGAAATACATTCTCATTATAATCCCCAATACAACGCCGGTGGAGACGAGGGGCTGATAGACGGTTTCAGAGGCTCGGCCAATTGGCGTACAGGCGGCTGGCAGGGCTATCAGGGAGAGAACTTCGAAGCGGTCGTGGACCTTCTCTCGGAAAGGCCATTGAACTCTATAGGAGCTGGTTTCTGTCAGGATGCGCGTTCGTGGATATGGATGCCTCAGACCGTGGAATACTCTGTCTCGACCGATGGAAAGACCTTTGATGTCGTCGGATTCTATGAATGTGGAGTTGATCCACAGGATTACGAGATACGTATCCAAGATGTAGAACTGCCCTGCCCGGAAGGAACTACGGCCCGTTATGTCAGAGTCCGCGCCACTCAGCTCGGCACTATTCCCGAATGGCATCCCGGGGCAGGGGGTGAAAGTTTCATCTTCATAGATGAGATTTGGGTGAAATAAGGGGTCTTCAATATTTTTATCGGCTAACCGAAATTTCAGGTTGAAAACTATATGCGGTTGTGGCAGCTTCTTGTAGACCGTATAGAGCTAGGGGCATCTCTGATTTCTCCACGCAGACGGATCAATCAGGAACGTATGCTTTATCATTCAAATACCTGAATACGTTTTGCCTTTAGTTCATTAAATTTTGAGGTATCGAAAACAATACCTATATTTGC
>JAKSKE010000028.1 GCA_024401895.1 Bacteroidales bacterium | reverse complement strand
TTTGTCGGGATGACCTGACTCGAACAGGCGACCCCCACGTCCCGAACGTGGTACGCTACCAACTGCGCTACATCCCGAAAAAAAAGCTTGCCGTTAAGCAAGCTTATTGATGTAAACTGCGATACCGGATTTAAGGTTTGCAGCCTTGTTCTTGTGAATAACGCCTATTTTTGCGAGCTTGTCAATCATTGCGAACACCTTGGGTGCATTCTCCTCGGCCTGTGCCTTGTCTGTGGTGTTGCGAATGTCGCGGATTGCGTTTCTTGTTGTCTTTGCATAGTACCTGTTGTGCAGGCGGTGCCGTTCGTTCTGGCGATCGGCTTTTTTTGCTGAACTTGTGTTTGCCATTATTAATATTTTTAATATCTGGTAGTGGGTAGCAGAATCGAACTGCTATTGCAAGAATGAAAATCTTGAGTACTAACCGTTATACGAACCCACCGGAAATGGTCCCACACGCACAAGCGCGAAATTGGGACTGCAAAGATAATTATTTTTTATTAAAAGACAAATTATTTTTCAATTAACTTTTCAAACCATTCCCAAGAATACAGTATCGACTCCACCTGGCGAAGGTAAAGTCTCTTGTCTTTGCTGGGACGGTAAACGAATCCTTCGGTAACTATCACTTCCTTTCCGTCTTTGCTGTAGAAGCTTTCAGAAACGAACGGTCCTCCCATAAAGTCGCCCTCGACTTCCCACATTCCCCTCGTTTGGGCAAAGTCGCGTCCCTTGTACTTGATGTACTCGACATAGGCCGGGAAATCCTCTTCTCCGGCGGTAGTCATATAACTGCCTTCCATCATTCCGGGAACGTTGGCTTTCATTGTTTCGTTGCGCCATTCAATAATGTTGTCCAGGGTGAATTCGTCGGCTCCCAGTTCGGCGGGGTATTTATATATAAGGATACCCAGAATGTTCGACCCCTGCATTTCGTACTGTATCCACGCAAAGTCGTCGGTAATCTTCCGCAGCACATAGCCGGCGGGGAAGTGGGGAGACCCTCCGAATACCTCGGCTACCTTTGGGAATATATCTCGCTGTTCGTATTTCTTGGTGTTCTTTATCACACGGTCGCGTTCGGCCATTTCCAGCGCCGACAGAATCTTTGATTTCTCGGCGTCGAAGGTCTCCAGCGCTTCCTGTGCGGTTTTTCCGTTTACCCTAATCACGCACTGCGGGTTGGCCCATCCGTCCTGCAGGTATTCCACCCCTTCCTTCTCGTTGCTGGAATTTATGTTGAACAGCAGCAGGTTGCGGTGAACCTTGAACATTGTGCTGCTCTCAAAGTTCGAGGGTGAAATGTTTATGAGCGAATACAGCGGCTCGCGGGTCGGAAGGAACGGGCAGTCGGCTCCGAGGGTGTTGCGGACAGTTTCTCCCAGTGCTCCGTCCCATCCGCTCTTGTTAAGCACTACTACCACTTCTCCGGCCTTTCCGCTTACGTTGGGAAGGAGGGCCTTGCGGTCTTTCGGTTTGCAGGACGCCACGCACAGCAGCGCCATCGCAATAATCATTATCCTTTTCATAATTTCTAATGTATTAGTCTTCCTATGTCGTTTCCGAATGCCAGCAGCATAAGTCCTATGAGCAGCGCCATTCCTATCAACTGCGTCACATACAGGAACTTGTCCGACGGCTTCCTTCCGGTGAGCATTTCCCACAGGGTTATTATAAGGTGTCCTCCGTCCAGGCCGGGGATGGGCAGCAGATTCATTACGCCCAGCATAATGGAGAGCAGCGCCAGAATATTCACGAACTGCATCCAGTCCCAGCTGTCGGGCATTACCTGCCCTATGGCAATGAAACTTCCCACCGACTTGTAGGCTCCGGTAGATGGAGTGAACAGCAGCCGCAGATCGTCCAGGTAGGACGAGATAACCTCTCCGGTGTGCTTGAATCCTGCCGGAATGGCCGCCAGAGCGCTGTATGTCTCGTGTTCTATTTCGGGAAGACGGCAGAATATTCCTATCCTCCCAAGACTGTCAACCGCAAGGCTGGCCAGAACCGTGTCGGCCTGAGCCCTCAGAATCATAGCCTCTACCGTTGTGCCGGGGCATTTTTCCAGAACGGCCCTGGCGTCCTGCAGGAACTCCACCGCAGTGCCGTTGATGGACACTATGCGGTCTCCCTTGTGCAGAATGGCGCTGTTGGCCGACCCCGTCTGAACCGAATCTATTACAAAAGGCAGGGCCAGCCCGAAGATTCCGGGGGTGTTCATAATGTCCCCAATGTAATTCTGGTCGATATAGATGTCCAGCGTGTCGGAACCTCTGAGTACGGTGGCCTTCCGAACGCCCCTGCGCGCAAGTTCGGCCTGCAGCATTTCGAAATTCCGGGGCTCGTAGTCGTCGAACTTCAGAATGCGGTCGCCGGTGCGGAACCCCATCTCGTAGGAGAGCTCGTTCACGTAGATTGGGGTATTTTCATTGCTGATGAAGCTTTTTCCCCAGATTCCCATTATTACGCAGTAAACCGCCACCGCGAACAAAAAATTGTTGAGCACTCCGCCCGCCAGGACGAACATTCTGTGCCAGGCCGGATGGCTGCGGTATTCCCACTCTTCGGGAGCTTTCTCGAGCTGCTCCATATCCATAGATTCGTCCACCATTCCGGATATCTTGCAGTATCCTCCAAGCGGCAGCCAACCTATGCCGAATTCGGTGCCGCCCCATTTCCAGCGGGCGATTCTCTTTCCTCCAACGTCGAAGAACAGGTAGAATTTCTCGACCCGTATCCCGAATATCTTTGCCCAGGTAAAGTGTCCCAGCTCGTGAATGAAAATGAGCACCGACAGTGCCAGAACCACCTGGAAAGCTTTAATCAATACAACCATAAGCGAGTTTTGCTATCTGCGAATCGGTTTCAAAAATGTCGTCGAGGCTGGGGTGTGCCACAAAATCCACTTGTTGCAGGCAACGGGCGTTGATTCTGCTTATATCGTAGAATCCTATCCTGTTCTGCAGGAAAGCCGCTACCGCCACCTCGTTTGCGGCGTTCAATGCGCAGGGCGCGTTACCGCCCCTTTCCAAAGCCTCGTAGGCCAGTGCCAGATTGGGAAAACGGTCTGTGTCCGGTTCTTCAAAATGCACGCAGCCGAGTTTTGCGAAGTCCACCTTCCCGTTTCCGCAGGTCAGGCGCTTCGGATACCCAAGTGCAAAGCCTATGGGCTCCCGCATATCGGGCCTGGCCATCTGTGCAATAATCGCACCGTCTTCGAACTCTACCATTGAGTGAATCAGCGATTCGGGATGCACCACCACGTGAATTTTCGACGGCTCGACCCCGAACAGCCACCGGGCTTCCATAACTTCGAAGCCCTTGTTCATCATAGACGCCGAGTCAATTGTCACTTTCGCACCCATATTCCAATTGGGATGCTTGAGGGCCTGGGCCGCCGTGGCGGCCGATATCTGAGCTTTGCTCCATTCCCGGAACGGTCCCCCGGACGCGGTGAGGTGAATTTTCTCTATGGGGTTGTCGCCTGCCCCCAGCAGACACTGGAAAATTGCCGAATGCTCGGAATCCACCGGGATGAGGGCGCCGCCGTGTATGCTGGCGGTGCGGGTTACAATGTCCCCGGCGGCGACCAGGGTTTCCTTGTTGGCCAGGGCAACCACTTTTCCGGCCTCGAGAGCGGCGAGCGTGGGCCTCAGCCCGCTGAAACCCACCATTGCCCCTACCACAATGTCTATTTCGTCGCCCTTGACCAGGGAGCACAGGCTGTCCTGCCCGGCCCATACCTTGCTGTCACTGTCCTGCAGCAGGCCGTTGAGCTCTTCGTAGCGGCTCTCGTCACATATCACGACATTGTTAACGTCAAATTCGACTGCCTGTGCCGCAAGTTTTTCCACCGACGAGTGCGCGCTTATGAGCGACACCTCGAACAGGTCGGGGTGCTGCCTTATGACGTCCAGGGTCTGGGTTCCTATTGACCCGGTTGAACCGAGTATGGCTATCTTTCTTTTATTCAAAACTTTATGTAATCTACTGGGTTGAGACTCCGGCCGTTGTACCACAGCTCAAAGTGCAGTTGGGGGTGTTTGGACGAGGTGCCGGTGGTGCCTGCCAGGGCAATGGCGCTGCCGGCCTTGACCTGTTCGCCGCGCTGCCTGAGCATCTGCTGGCAGTGGCTGTAGGAACTTATGATGTTGCCGGCGTGCTGGATAATGACCGTATAGCCGTTTTCGTCGTTCCATCCGGCAAAAATAATTGTGCCTTCCAGCACTGCGCACACCAGCTGATCCTTGGATGCGACAATGTCAACGGCGGGGTGCTGGCTTTCGTTATAGCCCTGCGACACGTTCCCCTTGAGGGGAGGGAAGAAGTGCAGGCCCTCTATGGGAAGCGCTTTGAGGTTCTTGTCTATCCTTGCCAGCCTGGCCTTTTCTATGAGTCCCTCTATTATCAGGCTGTCTTCCCTGTTGTCCTTGTGCCGGCTGTTGCGGCCCATATAGTCCCGGCCGCTGGCCTTGAGCGAGTCTATGGAAATGGTTTCCTGCCCCAGGAGTACCCGGGAAAGGTTTTCGGAATAAAGTTCCCAGCGAGACAATGCCAGCTGCAAGGAATCTACCCTGAGCGCAGTCTCCACGCTGTGCCGGCGCATTTCGGCGTCGGGATATCCGGGAATAAGCGTCTTCAGCGGGGTGAACGCGATGAGGCAGAAATTGATGGCCAGCATTAGCACGAAGGCTGCTGTGGCAAGCAGTATCACGTTCCTCTTATCCTTGGTTTTAGACATATTTTTGTTAAATTTGCGATTAGGAAATGGACAGAATCATAGGGATAGATTTCGGAAGCGCCAGAGTGGGTTTAGCAATGAGCGACCCGCTTGGCATCTTCGCCTCTCCCTTAGAGACTGTACCGTGTGCAAATATAATAGAATATCTGCAAAAATTAACTACGTCGCATACCGTACGGCGCTTTGTCCTGGGCTGGCCGCTCAACCTGAACGGGGAACTTGCGCAGGCTGCGCCGGATGTGCTGAAATTCAAGGAACGGCTGCAGAAGGCCTTTCCCGACATCCCGGTTTCCTTGGAGGACGAGCGCTTTACCTCGGTTCTGGCGCATCGCGCAATGATAGACGGGGGTATGAAAAAGAGCGACAGGCGCAACAAGGCATCGGTAGATAAGATAAGCGCCGCAATAATTTTGCAGGGATTCCTGGACAGACAGCAAAGATGATACAACCAATTTACCTTTATGGCTCGGAGGTACTGCGCCGCAAAGCCCCCGAAGCCGACCTCAGCAAGAAAGAAGAACTGTCGAACCTCATAGGCGACCTTAAGGATACGCTCTCGAAAGCCGATGGCTGCGGGCTGGCCGCTCCGCAGATAGGAGTGAGCTTGCGCGTGGTAATAGTTGACGGCCGCGGGTTGAGTGACAATTTCCCCGAACTCCACGATTTCTTCAGGGTTATAATCAATCCCGTCGTATTGGAAGAGAGCACCCAGAAATGCGAGTACTCCGAGGGCTGCCTGAGCGTTCCCGGCATCTATGCCGACGTGCTGCGTCCGTCGCGCATAAAGTTGAGTTACTATAACGAAAATTTTGAGCAGGTGACCGAGGAGTTCTGCGGATTCGGCTGCCGTATGGTGCAGCACGAACTTTCGCATTTGGACGGCGTTCTCTTTACCGACCTGGTTTCCCCCATCCGCAAGAAAATGATAGGCAAGAAATTGCTGAACGTTTCAAAGGGCAAGGTTTCTACGGCGTATAACGTTAAAATCAAATGATATGGGAGCATTTCACGCATACGACATAAGAGGGGTTTACGGAAAGGATTTCGATGCCTCCGTGGCTTATAAGGTGGGTTATTTCCTGCCTTCACTGCTGAATGCTTCGGAAGTGCTGGTGGGCAGGGACTGCCGGGTTTCGTCTCCCGAGATTCACGATGCACTTGTGAAGGGAATCGTAGATTCGGGCGCCGATGTTTGCGACATAGGGCTCAGCAGTACGCCTATGGTGTATTTTGCTACGGCGAACTACGGCTTCAAGGCTTCGGTTCAGATTACTGCGTCGCACAATGCTCCGGAATATAACGGCCTTAAGGTAAGCCGTGAAAACGCCCTTCCGGTGGGTTACGACGCCGGTCTTGGAGAAATTGAACGTAGAATCGAGGCCGGTGACCCAACTCCGGTTGCGCAGAGCAGGGGCAAGGTTCGCACAATGGACATCCGCAGTGACTATTTTGCCTTTATGCGTCGTTACAAGGGCGATTATTCGAACATTAAGATTGCCTTCGACCTTTCCAACGGTATGGCCAATCTCTTTGCGAAGGAGATCTTCGGCGAGGGCCCGGCCTATATCTTCGATACCATAGACGGCCGCTTCCCCAATCACGAACCCAATCCTCTGGTGGCCTCCAACCGTGAGGCTCTGAGCCGGCTGGTGCTTGAAACCGGGGCCGACGTTGGCGTAATATACGACGGCGATGCCGACAGGGTAATGTTCCTGGACGAGCGGGGCCGTTTTGTCGCTCCCGACCTTGTGATTGCCCTTATGAGCGAGTATTTCATTGGCGAGAGGGGAGAGCAGAATCCGGTGGTGCTGCAGGAAATACGCAGTTCCAAGGCTGTGGCCGAGTATCTTGCACCTCTGGGCGCCAAAGTCTGCACCTGGAAAGTGGGCAGGGCGTTTGCCGCACCCCGGTTGCGCGAAATCGACGGCCTGTGGGGAGGAGAGCTCGCCGGCCATTACTATTTCAAGGACTTTTTCTATTCCGATTCAGGCCTCCTGGCCTCGGAGATAGTGCTCCGCATAGTATCTTCCCTTAAGAGCAGGGGAGAAACCCTCGGGGAGTATATGGACAGACTGGTGCGCTACCGTAATTCCGGGGAAATAAATTTCAAGCTTGAACACAAGAAAGAGGCGATGGATGCGCTGAAGGATTTTTTCAGTTCTCTGGATACAGCAATCGCTGGTATGGACTTTGATGGATACCGCCTGGAATTTGCCGACTGGTGGTTCAATGTACGTCCTTCGAACACCGAACCGTATCTGCGTTTCATCTGCGAAGCGAAGGACGATGAGCTGCTCGCTCTGAGAATAGCCCAGGCAAAGGAAATTATTGCAAAATTCGACTGATGAAGAAAATTTTTTTGACTATTGCGGTGGCGTTGTGCGGTATTGTGTGTTCTGCTCAGCTGAGAGAACCTATAGATACTGTAATGGCTCCCGACTCGGCCGTCATCATACTGATGTCCGACAAAACCTGGGAATATGAAAGCGACTATGTAGAGAATGATACGCTTTCTTTAGACTGGGTGGAGCAGGCGCTGGAGCCTTTTAAAATTCCTCTTAACCAGCTTCCCGACACGGTGGTTCTCGACCTCAGGGACAGTATGGGCATATTCTGCTGCCCTTACGTGGGTACGCCTTCGTCCAGGTACGGATACAGGCGTCGTCGCCGGCATACGGGCATTGACATTCCGTACCATACGGGCACTCCGGTGTTTGCGGCTTTCGACGGTATTGTAACAAAGTCGGGCTATATAGGAGGCTACGGCAATCTTGTGGTGCTGCGGCACTATAACGGAATGGAGACATATTACGGGCATCTGTCCCGCAGGGACGTGGTGGCCGGAGACTGGGTTACAGCCGGACAGGTATTGGGACTCGGCGGCAGTACCGGACGCAGTACGGGGCCGCATTTGCACTTTGAGGTGCGCTATATGGGGTATCCCTTCGACCCGGAGAGGCTTATTGAGTTCAATGACGGTAGATTGAGGGAGGAATCGTTCCTGCTGCTCAAGAGCTATTTTGCGGCTGACTCGCGGTTTGGCATAGATGACAGGAAGAAGCTGGATTCACTTGCAACGGCATCCAAGCCGAAGGTGGTTTACCACGTTGTAAAGAGCGGGGACACGTTGGGCGGAATTGCCAAGAAATACCGTACTACCGTGGGCCAGATTTGCAGTCTCAATAAGATTTCGTCTAAGAAGGTGCTCAGGATTGGACAGAAGCTAAGAGTTAAATGATATGAAGAAACTATTTTTATTTGCGGTTGCACTGTTCATTGGATTGCAGGCCGCTGCCGCCCAGGACCAGGATGCCGTTAACCGGCAGATTTTCGACAGGGTTTATGCTGCCGTGAAAGACAAGGCCGGGCTCCCTACCGGAACACTTGCACTCGAAATTGCAAAGCAGTTTATTGGAACCAAGTATGCCTATTACACTTTGGAGCAGGAGCCGGAACAGCTCAGGGTTTACCTGGACAAGACCGATTGCATACTTTTCGTAGAGTTGTGCTCGAGTTTTGCGCTTACCGTGAAGGGCCGCAGAATTGTGCAGGCAGGGGATGGAGTCCATTATGCCGTAAGAGAGACCCCTTCGGTGGAGAAAGCCGAACCTTCATACGAACTGCTCTGTCATAACATTCAGAATATGAGATACCGCCTGGGAATTGTGGACGGATACGGCTCCCGCATCCATTACACCTCCGAGTGGCTGCTCCAGAACCAGACCAACGGTATTCTCTACGAGATGAGCGAGACTCTTGGAGAGCCATTCAACCAGAGTTTCTTCTATATGACCACTCACAAGAACATTTATAAGCAGCTTAGGAATGACGAAGTGCAGAGCGCTGTGGTGAAAGCGGCCGAGGACAGGCTCAACCTTCAGGCACCATATTTCTACGTCAGCCAGGAGGAACTTCGCAAGGAAGCTATTATTTCTCAGATAAAGGACGGCGATATCATTACTTTTGTGGATTATCATCCCGGATTGGATTTGTCGCACGTTGCTATGGCTTGCACCGGTGAAGACGGCCAGATGCACTTTATCCACGCCGGAACCGGTCTTATGGAGGTTGCGATAGACCCCAAGACACTTGCGGACTATGCCACCCGCGGAATCAGAGTTTCACGTTTGAGATAGAATTTTTAAAATGGGAATCATTACTGTCACAGGAGACCTTGGCTCGGGAAAGAGCACAGTCGCAAAGAGGATTTGCGCCATTCTTGGATACGAATATTTTTCTACAGGCACCATACAGCGGAAAATTGCCGCAGAAAGGGGGATAGACACCCTGCAGTTGAACAAGGACTGCAAGGCCGACAAGTCTGTCGATGACTACATAGACGGCAGACTCAAGGCTATGAATACCGACGGCACCGACAATATTGTCCTGGATTCCAGGATGGCCTGGTTTTTTGTGAAGAAATCTTTCAAGGTTTACCTCACTGCCAGGGCAGAAGTGGCTGCCGACAGGGTGTTCCACGACGACAAGCGGAAGAGTGAACCTACCGGAGATACACTTACTGTAATGAAGAATCTGCTCGCCCGCCAGCGCGAAGAAAACGAGCGGTTCAAGGAATTCTACAATGCCGACTGCTACAACCGCGACAATTTTGACCTGGTTCTGGACACTTCAGACCTTAGCGTCGAAGAGGTGGCCGCCGCTATCGTTGCCGCCTTCCGCTCCGGGCAATAGGCCGCTTGCGTCACGCGAACGGGAAGAATTTTGAAACCCAGAAGAATCCCAGCACAAGCCCGACGACGCCAATGATGATGCCCGCCTTGAACATATCTTTTGTCTTTACGAGACCGGTCGAAGAGGCAATGGCGTTCGGAGGTGTGGATATGGGAAGCAGCATCGCGACGGATGCGCATATAGCGACGAATACGATTATTGCATAGACACCGCCAAGTGCGAGGAATGACGCGTTGTTGGCAGCGTGGGGGTCTGCCATACCTTCCGCTACGACCACAAGGATTGGAATCAGCAGTGCGGCGGTGGCCGAGTTGCTTATGAAGTTGCTGAGGGAATAGCAGATGAGGCCTGCAATGACAAATACGGCGACCACGTTCATGGAGCCGAAAGGCACGGCATCAATGAGCACTTCCGCAAGCCCGGTGCTCTGAAGGTCGGTTCCCAGCGCAAAGCCACCGGCTACCAGCCAGAGCACGCTCCAATTGATTTTCCCTATGTCTTCCTTAGTGAATAATCCGGTGCAGGTAAACACTGCGAGCGGGATGAGCGCTACAATGTTGGAGTTGATTTTCGTCCACTGCTCGGTCGCCCAGAGAAGTATCGTACCCAGAAATGTAATCCATACGACTACGGTCTTCCAGTCTTTCGCTCTCTTGTTCTCCGGTATTCTCAAAACGATTTCCTTCGATTTGAACGGGAAGAATGTCTGGAGGATGATCCAGGCAACCAGTATCATTATGATGACGTAGGGCACCATACGCACAGACCACTGCATGAAGTTGACTTCATAGCCGGCTTCTGCGAGAAATTTGACGGCCGTTGCATTCGGAGGTGTTCCGATGGGTGTTCCGATTCCGCCGAGGTTGGCCGCCACCGGTATCGAGAGCGCGAGTCCGGTGCGGCCTCTGTCATCGTCCGGAAGGACTGCAAGCACCGGAGAAAGGAATGCGAGCATCATTGCCGCGGTGGCCGTATTGCTCATAAACATAGAGAATAAGGCTATGACAATGAGGAATCCGAGAAGGACCATCCGGGGCTTTTTCCCGAATGGCTTCAGCAGAAGGCGGGCCAGCGTAACGTCCAAACCGTATTTCGAAGCCATTATGGCAAGGACGAATCCTCCCAGGAACAGCATTATGACAGGGTCGGCGAACGATGCCATCAGGTCCTTGTAATTCACTAAAGTGCCGAACTCCTCTCTGCAAAGGAATCCCAGGCCTTTGTTTGATACGGTGAGCAACGACAAAACAATGACCAGCACCGACGTGGTCCAGTTTGGAATGATTTCAAAAATCCACATCAGGGCGGCGAACACAAATAGTGCGATAACCCGCTGCTGAACAACGGTAAGCGCGTCGATTCCGAAGAATCCGACAGGAACGGCCCAAAGGAAGGCCGTCACCGCCAGCACTATAGCCAGCAGAACGCAGGACTTGGCGTTAAACTTTTTGTCTGTCATATAATAGTGATTTCTGTGCCGTCATTGGCCTTGAAAGTGTCCTGGGCATATTTCATTTTTCCAGAAGGCGGAGCAGCGGCAGGACCTTCTTCTCCCGGTACGGGTGTTCCCTCAGAGAGAGGTTCAGGCGGGTGCTTCCCTTCAGCACGGTAGAAGGGTGGGTGAATTCCCGGAACCCCCATTCGCCGTGATAGGCGCCCATCCCGGAATGGCCCACGCCTCCGAAAGGCACGCCCTTAACCATCAGATGCACGCACACCTCGTTAATGCATCCGCCTCCGTATTGATGAGAGCTCATCACTCTCTCTGCCCACTTTATATTCTTGGTAAACAGATACATAGCAAGGGGATGCTCCCTGTCGGCAATGACGTCGAGCACTGCATCGACCTCGCTGTCCCTGAAAGGAACGACGGGCAGCAGCGGGCAGAACAGTTCCTTCTGCACGATATCTTCGTTGATGTCAACCGGATAAATAACCGTAGGCTGATAGCGTAAGGCTGCGGCATTGCCCTTGCCGCCGTAGATAATCCGATCCCGATATTTCTCGGCCAGCGACGAACATTTCTCATACGCCTCCGGGGCAATGAGCCTGGCGTACTCCTCATTGTCCTGGGCATTCTCGCCAATCTGAGCGCGGAAAGCATCTTTCAGAGCTTTCAGAAACTCCTCTGCTATCTCCTGCGCAACCGCTACCTGATTGATGTTTATGCATATCTGGCCGGCATTGCACAGTTTGAAAAAAGCTATCTTGCGGGCGGCATCCCTAATGTCGGCGTCCTTGCGCACGATGCACCAGTTCCCGTTTTCCCCTCCCAGTTCCAGAGCTACCGGCGTCAGGTTCCCGGCAGCCTTCGCCAGAACGTGCTTTCCTACCTTCGGTGAACCGGTATAGAAAATCTTGTCCCACCGTTGTTCCAGGCACATATCGGCGACATCGTGCCCTCCGTCAATCAAGGTTACGAATTCGGGCGGAAAGACCTCGGCAATGAATTTTTTCATTGCTTCCGTGCAATGGCGCGACTTTGCGCTGGCCTTGATTACTACCGTGTTGCCTCCGCAGATGCTGGCCGCGACCACTCCGAGCGTGAGCAGAATCGGGAAATTGAACGGACTTATCACGAGCGTGACGCCGTAGGGCATTTTATAGACCTTGGTGATGATGCTCGGGAAGCACATCAGCCCGCTGAAATGGCACTCCGGACGGGCCCATCGGCGCAGGCCTCTGAGCATCTCGTTGATTTCCACCACAATGGGACCGATATCACAAAGGTAGGCTTCGGTGGCGCTGCGGCCAAGGTCGGCGTGCAGAGCTTCTTCGAACTCCCTCTCGTGAGAGATGACGGCATCGCGCAGCCGCCGCAGCTGGCACAGACGCCATTTTACGTCCAGCGTGGTACCTGTGCGAAAAAAGGTTCTTTGGGCATCGACAATCTGCCGGATATGATCAAACTTCTCCATATTGCAAAAATAATGAACTTATTTGTTTCGTCCGAAGATAGGACAGATTTACAATCCGAGATTCAGCCTGCTGCGGTCTTCTTCCTGTTTTTTCTGATTCTTCTGCTGTTTGAAAGAGTTGAGGTTATAGGAGATGCCGAGCCATATCATACGGCTTTTGCGCAGACTCGAGTTGTCCAGCGTAAATATTCGGTTTGATGAGTGGATTTCCCATTTGTCGGTTCCGAAAATATCGGTGGCAGTAGCGGACAGGGTCAATGCACCCTTGCAGAGCGTCTGCTTGACACCGATGTTCATATAGTGGTTGAGCGCTGTGGTGAATTGGGGATAATATTGCGGTGAGAACAGGAAGTATTGCAACTGGATATTCGTATTCTTGAACAGTAGGAAGTTCAGCAGGAGGTTGCTGCTGTTCGACCATCCTCGGTTGTCGGTGTCGATATTCTCAAAGTCGCCTCTTGTGTCGGTGTAGAAAGTATTTGCGCTCAATGTGGCGTCGAACCACCTGGCGGGCGATATTTTAAGGGAAAGGTCCAAGCCCGTTTTCAGATCCGACGTACAGTTGATATATGTCATCAGCAGTATATCACCGTCGGACAGATTCGACACCTGCGTAATATACCCCTTCGTGTGACTCAGATAAAGGTCGGCGAATGCCGAGAACCATCCGGCCTTCCCGGAATACGACAAATCAAGATTGTCGGCCTGCTCGGGATTGAGGTCGAGATTGCCCTGCTCGAAGGTTTTTGCGTCAATCATACTCATATACGGGTTGAGCTGAGGGTAGGTAGGGCGTCCTATCCTCCGTCCGTATGCCAGAGACAGGGACTGCTCCGGGCTGATTCTGAACGTTCCGGAAAGGGAAGGGGCAATGAAAAAGTCTCCCTTTGCACTGTCGATGGATTCCTTTCGGCTGTGGAGTGTGACAATGCTGTACTCGGCCCGCAAACCTACCTTATAACTGAACCTGCCGATCCCTTTTGAAGAAAACAGCGCATACAGCGCGGGCACGTATTCCCGGTGCAGAAGGTCGGCGCTCAGCTCGGGCGACGGAATCCACTGCTCACCGTTTCGGGTGGAGAACTCGGAGTACTGGTCATTCATCCTGAATGTCATCTTTGCTCCGAATTCGAGGGCCCCCGGGGCGAAGTTGAACTTGAAATCGCCCTGCAGAGAAGATATGAACGGGCTGCCTCCGGAGTGGGATTTTCCCACCTGCTCGCCTTCAAGATAGTAGAATGAAGGGCGGTGGCCCCAGATTTTGGAGACATTACCGCCGAT
This sequence comes from Bacteroidales bacterium, assembly GCA_024401895.1. GTDB lineage: Bacteria > Bacteroidota > Bacteroidia > Bacteroidales > UBA932 > Cryptobacteroides. The sequence continues at coordinate 4,692 of JAKSKE010000028.1, read as the reverse complement.
GGTGAATTCTGAGAAATCCGGCTGCAGGATGTGCCGCCAGGAGGCCGATGCTTCCAGATTCTCCCGGTTCCAGGTGACGTCGCTGTATCGGTTTTCTACGCTCTGACCTCCACTTGCAGTATATGTATTGCGGAAGTCCTGCCTTGTGTTGTATCTGGGCAGAAGGAGTCTCAAATCAACGGCAAAGGTGTTTTTCTTGTTCGCACGGAAGGTCGCTCCCGCTCCGATATTCCCGTTGAAAGTGGTTTTGGCAGAATGAATCTGCTGATGGATGCTGCTGCCGGACGAAACGAACTGGCGGAAGAGAGTTCCGTCGATGATATCGTCCTCGTATCTGGCATTCCCGTTCAACCGCCAGGAGACTTTCGGACTGTTGCCTGCGATGGCGAAGTTGCCGTTTGTAAAATGATTGAAGCCGTAGTTCGCTCCGACTATGCCGCTCAATCCGGAAGCATTCTGCTTCTTGGAAACTACGTTGATGATGCCGGCCGTCCCTTCGGAGTCGTACCTGGCATCCGGGTTGGTTATAACCTCCACGCTCTTTACGTTGGCGGCGGGAATGGACTCCAGGTCGGTGACTGTCGTTGGAACTCCGTCGATAAGCACGAGGATGTTGGACTTCCCCCTGACGGTTATGCTGTTGTCGGAGGCTACGCCGATGGAGGAAGCCGAGCGCAGGATATCGAGTACAGACCCTTTCGCTCCTGAGATATTGGCGTCTGCGTTGATTGTAGTATGTTCGACCGATACTTTCTTCGCATCCTGTTTTGCAGAAACGACGGCCTCGCTGAGGGATTGTACGGATTCTTCGAGGATAATGCGGCCTATGTCCAGATGTTGTGCCGTCACTTCCACCTGCCTTGATTCTTTCTTGTATCCGATGAATTCAGCCGTCAGTATGTATTTCCCGGCCCCAACTTTAATCTGAAATTTGCCGCTGTCATCAGACATTCCGCCGGTAACAATCGTTCCGTTTTGAGCCAGAACGACACTGGCATAGGGGACCGGTTCTCCGGTCTTATCTGTGATTATGCCTGAAACGACTTTTGACTGTGCAAAAGAAGGAATGCAAATCAAACATATAATAATGATCGCAAAATACCTTTTCATAGCTGCAAATGTAATGCTTTCTGCCAAGCATCGCAACAAAGGCAGGTTCATCCGTGCACGCGAAATATTGCATCCCGGTTATATTTTGTATATTTGCTTGTAAAGAATAGAACTGTAAAGCAGAGGAAGAAAAATTAACAGTTATGACAGCACAAACCATACAGGAACTTATTTGGCAGTACAAGATTCGCGAGGCCTTTTGGGCCGCCGCCGATGATGTGATGGCCGACCCCCGGAAGCAGGCGCTCTTCCTTCAAATTCTCAGTTTCAAAAACAACGTGGCCGTTCTGCGTCCCGACTACGAAAGAATCGGGCGGCAGGCAGAACAAGGCGGAAACCCTTATATGGCTTATGCTTACGCCCGCCTGCACGATGTTCTCCAAGCCTGGGAGGATTCCGACAATATCAAGGAAAAGTATTATACCATAGCGGCAAATAACGGCATTGGGGACGCGTATGCCTGCCTCGCCTATATGTATAGGGACGGAGACCTTGGCGAGCAGGATATGGAGGCATACGAAAACTTAATGCGGAAGGCAAAGGGGCTGCGAAGTGAGAAGGCTCTCCAGCAGACCGTCCGCGACCTCATCTACGGGAACAACGGTGCGGATACAAATCCGCTGAAGGCTTATGAATTCGCAGAAAATTATGTGAAGGAACGGGAGTTCCCAAATCCTGCATATTATCAGTTAATGGCCGAAGCCGACGTAAGGCTCGGCCGGAAGGGCAATGCTATCTGCAACTTTGAATCCGCCGCAAAGTACGGCAGTAATTCCGCTTTTTATTGGTGGGCCATTGCTGAATGCTGCGATGAACGCTACAATATTGTGGACAGAAAGCGATTTAAGGAAATAATGCAGAACGGCATCGACGTATATTCGGCAGACTGTTTCCTGATGAATGCCCTGATGTCGGACGATGATGAATATGAGGCGCTGGAGCTTGACGGCAAGGCAGAACTCAACGCGACTCTCCTCAATGAGCTGGAGACCGGATGGATGCTCGGCGAGTGCGAATGCCCGTATTATCTCGCCGACTATTTCGAGAACGGACGCTATGGATTCGAACAGGATTATGAAAAAGCCTGGCTGTGGTACAGCAGAGGCGCGGCGCAAAGGAGCACAACCTGCCTCGGAGCCCTTTCGCGTATGATTCTCGATGACGGCACAGCTCCGTCCCCGTATGACGAAAGCTATGCCTACGAATGTGCTTACAAGGGTCTGCTGCTCGGCGAGGATGAACTTCTGGAAGTGGTGATTCGCGGGTACATAAACGGATTCCTTACTCGGCACGCGGCGATGATCGAACGCAAATGGCTGCCCGAGTACGAGAAATGGGTTGGCGAGCTAATGGATGACCACGAGATTGACAGCGACGAATATGATGACAGCCACGAATATCTCTATGATGGAGAGCCCGAACGTGAAATCGAAGAAGACTGACTATGGCTATAAGACTGAAATTCAATAAAACCGGAAAGGACCTGACGGGGCGCTCGAAGATGTGGGGCTGCCCCGACCTGCCGGATTCTCTTGCCTATCCCGAGGTTGCGGTGAACGATGACGGCGAGATGGTGGATGACCCTATGACTTTTGTCTGCCAGATCAGGCTTGAGGATATCGCGGCTTTCGACCCTCAATCTTTACTTCCGCACCGGGGAATGCTCTATTTCTTTGCTTCGCTGGATTACTTCCTGGGCAATTATGACGCGCTTGCGCAGCCGGGGATGGGCGAATGGGATTCCCGTTACTTCAAAGTGCTCTATTCGCCCGTGTGCGATAACCTGCATACCCACAGGATTATTTTTGACGACGGGACCGATTATGGCCTGGAGGCCGAAGAAATATCGTTTGAGAAATGCCAGGACAAGAGTGAGGGATTCAAACTCCTTGGCCGCCCGTATTTTGATGAAATAGAGGAATTGTACCCGGGCTGGACCTCGTTGCTTCAGCTGGACTGCCACGACGAATGGGACCTTCTGTTCTATGACTGCGGTATGTTGTGCTTCCTTATGAAGGGGAAAGACGTCAAATGCTACCTTCATTCGTTTTAATATGAAGACAGTACTTAAACTTGCACTTGTCGCATTCTTTTGCCTGACAGCCATAGAATGCAAATCAGATAATCGGAAACAAATTATGGATAAGATTAATGAACTCGGTGGCATATTCGCCGAAATGGTAGAAAATGACGGTACATTCGGAGCCCAATGGAAAAACATTCCGCTCGGGCATAAGGCTTTCGCTCTGATGAAGGACGAACTTCCTTTGCGAGTAGAAGGGGAACTGACGCCTTATACCCGCATTGTTCTGCTGAATAAGATGATGTCCTGTATGCCCGAAAGGGACTGCGCCAGATTTTTCAGGGAGGTGAAACGGTATCAGAAGACGCTTTTCCGTCTGGTAAGCGACAAGGATATCAAAGAAGATATGGATATTGACGGATACGATGGCGCCCCGGAAGGATATGTCAGGGAATATACCGAAGAACAGCACCGGAAAAGCCTTGAGAGGACGGAGGAGTATCTCGACCATAGCGTATCAATGGAGGATTGGTGCAAAAAATATGGAGTTATGCTTAAATTTGACCCGGTGGAGCGCTCAAAAAAGTGGGAGGAAAGCATATATGAAGTAGAGAAGGAATGCGATGAAAAACTTGCGGGTGAGCCCAGGAGAATGGGGTTCTGTTTCTTATATTGGAGCACCAAGAAGTCTGTTCTCGCTAAATACGGAATCGAGTGGGACAGCCCTTCAACAATGAATCCGAGAGTGATGTTTGATTGATTTTTGCTCCCCTGATGTTCGAAATATTGAACCTCTGGGAGGGGTTCAGGGAGGTAGTCAGGTTCATTGAAAATAATAGAACTTGGCTTGACTGGGTGATGAAATTTTGATACCTTTGAGGAAATTACTTGACTATGAAAAAGGAGTATATTGAAGATTTGGTTTTTGGGGAGAGACTCCTTATAAGCATTGATGCTGACAAAACTGAACTCAATGACAATATCAGGTGTGCGAGGACGCTGCTGGAGTCCTTCAATGATATGTCCATCGTAATCAGGCGGAATGTTTTTGAATTCAAGATCAGAAATCCAGAATACCTGATTAATGGTGAAATCGGCGACAGAAAGGGGATACATAGTGAACGAGGTATTGCTGATGCTTTCAAACGCGGTATAGAGCAAGGATGCAGAGTGATTGTTCTCGACCTTGATATGCATATGTCAGAACAATTGCTGCACCCTAATCAGATAGCGAAACATCTTTTGTGGCGTCCTGACTTTTCAAATGAACAGATACACATATGCTATGTGGTGTATCGTGGACGCGCTGTCGAAATACGTTCGGAATTGCGTACCAGAGCCCAGATATCGGCGGTATTGGAAAAACTAAAGGCTGAGCGTTGATGCTCAGCCTAAGGGTCTGATACCACGGCTTGAAGTTATCGCGCCTTTTTGGGTTATCATAGAGATGCTGGCTTGAAGTTATCGCGCCTTTGTAGCTATCTCACCAACAAATATAATCACTTTGCTTGAATATACAAAAAAACCGAAGCTATTTTGCTTCGGCTTCCTTGCTCCCC
>JAKSKE010000027.1 GCA_024401895.1 Bacteroidales bacterium | reverse complement strand
TCTTGCTGCTGACCACTACTCCTATTCTTTCCTTACGAAGATTTCTTTCCATAAGTCAAACCTTTAGTTCTGTTTCTTTTCTTTTTCAGCAAGGATAGTGATCATAAGAGCGATATCCCTTCTGGTCTTCTTAAACTTGGACGTATCCTCCAGGGGAGAAATAGCGTGATTAATCTTCATAGTGTCAAGATTGCTCTTTTCAGCTGCAATCCTGTCGCGTAAGTCTGCTACAGACATCTCGCGTGCTTCTGATGCTTTCATTTCTCTTTCCGGGGTTAATTATTCAACATAGTCTCTGCGAACCACAAACTTGGTGGCTACAGGAAGTTTGTTAGCGCCCAGTCTCATTGCCTCTCTGGCAACGTCCAGCGATACACCTTCGGCTTCGAAGATGATACGGCCGGGAGTAATGGGAGCTACAAATGCATACGGATCACCCTTACCTTTACCCATACGGGTATCGAGAGGCTTCTTGGTGATAGGCTTCACGGGGAAGACCTTAATCCAGAGCTGACCCTCACGATTCATATGACGGGTAATAGCCTGACGGGCAGCCTCAATCTGCTGAGCGGTAAGCCAGCATTCCTCGAGGGTCTTAAGACCAAAAGAACCGAATGAGAGCTGAGCACCCCTCTGGGCGTTTCCCTTCATACGGTTTTTCTGTTCCCTTCTAAATTTTGTTCTCTTAGGTTGTAACATCGTTGTATTACTTTAAAAAAAATAAATTTTCTATCTAAAACTTTGATAATCAACGTTTTACGTGGTTTTATCGCGGTTTTTGGAATGCAAAGTTACAAAAAATTCACGTACGCGCAAGCATTTTCTTCACTTTTTTGACCAATTTTCGACAAAAAATCCAAATAGTCAAATCTGCAATTTTCAACGAGTTACAAAAAGTGAAAAAAATTATTTCTGTTCATTTTCGACAAAGCATCCAAAACACTCCGGCCCTGTCTGGGATTTTTACTATTTTTGTCCTCGTGAAAAAGTTGTGGACACTGCTTCTCGCGGGCCTTCTGGCAAGCCTGCTTTTCCCCTGCCCGGCCGCCGGACAAATCCACCCCCAGAAAGGGGTGGTGATGGGCATATGTGTCGACGACAACGGCGACACCGTGTACCTCGACCAAATAGAGCCCATCTGGATTTTCCCCCGCGGCAAGGGTATGAAAAAAGGCGACTGGCGCAGGTACTACAAAACCGTTTACAACTTCAACAGAATCTATCCGTATGCGCTTGCCTGCCGCAAGCTGATGGCCCAGGTTGACCGGGAGCTGGCAATCGGAGGATATAGCCGCAGCGACCGTTCCCGCTATATCAACAACGTTGAAAAAGAGCTCTTCAAACTCTTCGAAAAAGACATCAGAAGAATGACCATCACCCAGGGGGTACTGCTCGTAAGGCTGATTGACCGCGAATGCGGAATGAGCGGTTATGAGATAATCAAGAATTACGAGAGCGGTTTCGCTGCCACTTTCTGGCAGCTTGTTGCAAAGCTGTTCGACCAGGACCTCAAGAGCCGGTATGACCCGAAAGGGAAAGATGCCAAAACCGAGGAACTCATAAAGATATGGGACAGCGGAAACTGGAAACAGTTCTACTTCTCAATTTTCTTCGACAACCCCGAAGAAACGGTAATACGGCAAGACAGCCTGCAGGTCAACCTTCGAAGGTCCTTGCTTGAAGAGAAGTCCCGTCGAAAAAGTAAAACGGGGAGGCGTTGACCCAGTCTCCCATAATAAAGAAACCGGCGCCGCTTTCAAGGGTGAGCCCCACGTCCTGGTGAAAATGCCCGAACAGGAAATAATCTACCTTCCGGCTCTTGTCGGCTTCCCTGGCCCATTGCACTATTTTCTGGCGTTCGGGGTCGAATACGTACGGCTTGTGTGAATTGCGGCTGAGCCGGAACCACTTGCGGGTTATCCAGAAAAGGATGCGGGGATCCATCAGCCTGAATATAAACTGCGTAATGGGGCTGGTATATACCCAGTGAAGCACCCGGTAGCCTATGTCGGTTCCTCCAATTATGTCTCCGTGCCCAAGGCAGAACTCCTTCCCTTCGATATTGCAGAAGTACGGCTGGTTATGCAGGACTATTCCGTTTTTTTCGAAGAAATCCCGGACCCACATATCGTGGTTTCCCGGGAAAAAATGCACCTCCACCCCGTCGTGTATGAGGTTGAGGAGAGCGGCTATGACCCTGGCCCCGTCCTTGGGGATGAATTCGGAATATTCGTACCAGAAATCCCACACGTCTCCCAAAAGATAGAGAGCCTTGGAGTCGGAGGGGATGCTTTTGAGAAAACGCACAAAGCGGTCTTCCCGCTCGATGGGATTCCCGACGTCGGCGCCTATGTGTACGTCTGAAACGAAATATACACCCTTACGCTCTGCCATAGACTATACGAAAATCAGCAGCAGTGCTGCAACGACTGCACAATAAATAGAGAACCAATACAGTTTAGACTTCTTTACCAGCTCTACCATCGCCTTGCAGGCAAACAAACCGGAAAAGAACGCTGCCAGAGCCCCGGCAACCAGCGGAAGAACACCTATTCCTCCGCCCAGTTCAACTTCTCCCGAAACGGCCTTGAGAAGGTCCAGGCTCTGCTCGCCTATGATGGGGACCAACACCATAAGGAAGGAGAATTGAGCCATATTGGAGCGCTTTACCCCGCACAACAGACCGGTAGCGATTGTTGTTCCCGAACGGGACAGCCCGGGAGCAATTGCGCAAGCCTGTCCCAGACCCACTATCAAAGCCTGCCACCAGGAAATTCCGTTCCTGTAATTGTTCTGTATCTTGAGCGTTTTTGAAAGATAGTCCGACAAAGCGAGCAGCGCGGCCGTTACAAGCAGGCAAACCGCAACGGTATGCAGGTTGTCTCCAAACAAGCCTTCCACTTTATCCTTGAAGAACAGGCCTACCACCGCAACCGGAATCATAGACAGGCAAATCTTGAACACATAGTCGGTCTCGTCGTTGAGCCTGAATTTGAAAAGCCCCGCAAAAATGCGTACAATTTCTTTCCAGAAAACCACAACGGTACTGAGCACCGTAGCAAAATGAACGGCTACCGTGAAATCCAGAAAGCCCTCGGTCTCAACCCCAAGCAAATCCCTTGCAATCATAAGATGCCCGCTGCTGCTCACGGGAAGAAATTCGGTAAGACCCTGAACTATACCGAGCAAAAGTGCCTGCCACCAATCCATACGCTAATTGTCCTTTTTTGAATCAAAATTTCCCATTATGGCAATTACCTCGACCACTATTCCGGCCAGGATAACTATAGGAGCCGCAACCGTCTTGCGGAAATCGAACATCCCGTAATCGAAAACGTTGGGGTCGGGGCTCAGGCCTCCCATCATAAGCACATAGCCGGCCACCATAACCACAAAACCTATTATCATTAATTTCAGGCCCTTGGGGCCCACAGACATTTTATCCATATAATTCATCTTTGCTCATTGAAAGCAATTTGTTAACGTCGAAGAAAGTTCCCACAATGCAAATCACCACTCCGCACAGCAGAACTACGCCGCCCGTAGCAATGAAAATCTCCCGGTTCAGGACCTCGAACAGCTGGGGCAGTGAAGAATGCACGAACCACAGAATTCCCGCCATAAGCAACAGCGCAACTACCGCGGCCGCAATGCCCTGGAACATTGCCCTAATTATGAACGGTTTCCGAATAAACGACCTGGTGGCGCCCACCAGCTGCATTGTATTTATAGAGAACCTGCGCGAGAAAATATGCAGGCGCACCACATTGTTTATCAGAATCAGAGAAATGAACAGCAGCAGCGCCACAAACACTGCAAGCATCATTGTCACCTTCCTTATGTTGGTTGACAATGCCTCAACCATATTCTTCTGACTTTCAATCTCATCTACCAGAGCATCTTTTTCCAGCAGATTCCTTACAAGTTCCAGACTGTCGGCCGACACATACTCGGCCTTGAGATTTATATCCACCGATATGGGAACCGGAGAAGACTGGAAAACCTCCAGGAAATCTTCTCCCAGCATCTCTTTCAACTCCTTGGTGCCCTGCTCCCGGTCTATGAAAGCCACGCTTGAAACATAGGGCCTGCTCTCCAGTTCCTTGGCGTAGGCACGGCCTTGTTCTTCGGTTGTCGATTGCTTGAGCATTACCGAAACAAGTAGGTTCTCCTTGAAATAATCCGACACCGACTGCGCGCTTGCCAGAAGCAATGTAGAGACTCCCACAAGCAGCAGTACAAGCGAGATGCTCAGGATGGAGGAAACATACGCACCCACCATCCGTCGTTTAATAGAACTATGCTTTTTCCCCTTCATAAGACAACATTTCAAACTTCAAAGATAATGAAATATCGAAATATCAAAAAATATTATTATCTTTGTCATAATGGCTAATAGTGTCAAAAGAGTATTGTTCGTGAATTCTGAAATTCTCCCCTATTTACCGGAGAACAGAATCTCATCCATAGGCAGGTATCTCCCTCAGGGGATACAGGAAAATCATAAGGAAATCCGTTCGTTCATGCCCCGTTTCGGCTGTATAAACGAAAGGAAAAACCAGTTGCACGAAGTTATCAGACTGTCTGGAATGAACATTATCATTTCAGATATAGACAGACCTCTGGTAATTAAGGTGGCTTCCATTTCGGCTGCCAGAATACAGGTATATTTCATTGACAACGAGGATTACTTCCACCGCAAGTCCACCTATTTCTCTGAAGATGGAAAATTCTTTGCCGACAATGACGAAAGAGCCATTTTCTTTGCGAGAGGAGTGCTGGAAACCGTTAAGAAACTCCGCTGGGCACCAGATGTAGTCCACTGTCAGGGATGGATTTCGCAACTCGTTCCCCTTTACCTTAAGAAAGCCTATATGGACGACCCCATCTTCGCTTCAAGCAAAGTTGTAGTCTCCCTGTATGACGACACTCCAAAAGACAAATTCAACGACAAATTCGCCGAAAAAATACCCTTTGGCAGCGCAAGCACCAAAGACATACCGCTGCTTCTGGAAAATCCTACTGGCACCAATCTTGCTAAAACGGCCATTCAGTATTCCGATGGCGTTATTATTGGTTCCAACAATGTAGACAAAGGAATTATGGATTTCTGCGCGTCTGCGAACATACCTGTACTGGGTTTTGATTCCGCCAGTCTGGAAGACGGCAGTTATATCAAGAAGTACGACGAATTTTACGACACCCTTTAAGATGAAACTCAAACTCATCCCCATACTTGCCGCGGCTTTGTGCGTTTGCATTTCCTGTGTAGAATTAAGCGGCAATGTCGGAGAAAATTTCCTTCCCGGAATTCAAGATTACGATTTGCATTACGTCGAGCTCCCGCTCGATGGCATCTCTAACCGTATGGCCGACAGCCTTTCCGGCTTCTCCCAAACCAAGATGGCAATAGGCGCCGTCACCGACTCTGACGGCAATACTACCCGCCGTGCGGCTGTCGCAACCATTGCGCCGCTTTTCAATGAATTGGATTTCGGAACAGACCCCGAAATAAAGTCGATGCGTCTTGTTATGGCGGTGGACACCGTTTCAGTGGCCGACACGCGTTATTCGTATATTCTCCAGAAGCTCAACGTTTATGAGCTGGAGCATACCATTGACGTTGCCAAGGACTTCGACTGCAACGGAAAGAACATTGCTCACAAAAAAGAAAAAGTCACCAAAGGCGATCCCATTGTTATGGGTATGGGAACCGTAAGTTTCGAACTCACCGAAGACTATGCCAGCAAGTTCCTCACCATCACAGCCGATGACCTTGCCGACAAAGACAAATATTTCAAGAAAATCCCCGGACTGTATTTCGACACCCCCGATCCCATTGGGGAAGGCGGCAGAATAAACATTTTCGGTCTTCAGGTTGACTACAATTCCGAAGCCAACATTCTGGAAAGCAACTTTGGAATTCTGGACATCACTTCCACCTATAAAGGGGTGAAGAAAGACACGACTTTTACGTTCTACCTGGGCGCCACCGACATTATAAACGCCGACTCCCTCATAGTTTCTTCGGCATCGGGAGTTCTGTATCCGCAGTATGCATTGAACCTTACCGACGAGAACTGCCACAGGCAGGAGGCCGGCAAAAGTTCAGAGACAATTTCGGTGAACGGAGGGGGCGGCCTGAAACCCTACATAAGTGCTGCCTGGCTTAAAAAAGCCGTATCCGACGCTATCATTGCCAAAGGAGGCGACCCCAAGACCGCCATTATTAACAAGGCGTCGATGATACTTCCGTTCGAGTTCCCCGAAGACTACACCCAAATGTTCAAGTTTTCGGAAGCCCTGAGCCCTACCACGCGCATAAAGACCGACACGTCGGCCGTGTTCGTGAATCTCACCGACTCTTCGGACGAAACCGAGGACGGAGGAAACATCAACCGTTCAACTCTGTGCTTTTCGCCCGATTTCTCCTATCATATGCAAAAGCTTCTTTCTGTAGAGGACAAGGAGATAGGCAATGGGAACTATGATATCTGGCTGCTCACAATGACAACCGAAACCACAATCATAGACAATTCAAATGCAGAGCTCAGCCAGATGTATGAAGAACTGGCATACCAGTCCTACTATAACAATATGTACGGTGGCGGCGGCTACGGTTACGGCTACGGCGACTCATATACAAACTATTACAACTATATGATGATGGCCAATTATGCGGCAAACGACGTGAGCAGCTCTTCGGCCCTCGCCCTGAATCTGACCAACTATTTCGACTTCAAGCTCAACGGACCGGATTTCCCCGACAAGGAAAGAAGACCGAAGCTCGCGGTCACTTTCTCGCTTCCCAAGGAATAGTGAAAAACAGTATATAGAAATGACGGCCACCCTCTTTTTCGGATGACCGTCATTATTTTTCAATCGTGAAGATTATTCTGCTTCCTGGAGTTTCTCTGAAACTTTTTCAACAGCGTCCTTAACTGTTGCTATAGTGCTTGTTTCTTCATCGGGAATCTTGATTCCGAACACTTTTTCAAATTCCATAAGAAGCTCAACGGTATCAAGGGAATCTGCACCCAGGTCGTTTGTAAAGTTGGCTGTCTCTGTAACTTCAGAAGGCTCTACACCAAGCTTATCGACTATGATGCTCTTCACCTTGTCTACGATTTCTTCGTAATTCATAATCAAAAAATTTTAGTTTATTATTAGTACTGTTTTCTTCTGTTAACGGAACGCAAATCTAATAAATTTTATTCATTCTGCAAAGTTTTACTCTGTAACATCCTTAACCATAGCCTGAAACCGTGTATGGAGTTCAAAAGGTACAGTCCGTATTTTACAAGATAGATAAGCGCAAACGAACTGGACTCTGTACCCATTGCCTGTGCCCATATAAAAATAGACGACACGTTGACTCCCATCCAGAATATCCATTGTTCAACGTAAGCCGTGCTAAGCAGAATTTGTCCGAATATATTGCACATAATGGTAAGGACGTCAAGCACCACGGCCACCTTAATAAAACTGTCTGCCAGCGACTTGTCGAACCTTACAAGAATAAGGTATGCCACAACCGAACCCACCGCAAAGAGAACACCGTACAGTATCCTGTTACGTTTGCTCAATACTCTGGGGGTTACGCTGTGCGACGAATTGGCTCCACGCTTTCTCCATTGCGAAAAGCCTATGAACTGCATTGGAACAAAATACAGCAGATGCAGGATGCCGTTTCCAAGCCCTGCGCCTCCGTTGCGCCAGTTCACAAAGCACATTGCTCCGTATATGAGCACGTCGAGCAGCGAGAAAAGAAACGTTATTATTTTGCCGCTGGCCGAAGTTACGGCCGACATTACCCCCATTATTGAACCGAAAGCCGACACCAGCAGCAGGATTTTACCCCCGGCAGTAGTGTCGTTCAATTTAAATATTGTGGTAAGGACAACGGCTATGGTCATTCCCGCAAGAATGAAAATGCTGAAGTATTTGTTATAGGTTTCCCGTTTCATATCTACTGTTTTGACAATTCTTCTTTAATTACAGCCGCAAGTTTTTTGCCTGTAAGGGCAGCTATCTCTTCCTCGCCGGCGGCGGCAATGCGGGCAACGCTCCCGAAATGCAGCAGCAACCTCTCTTCGGTGCGGGGTCCTATGCCCTTTATTGAACTAAGGGCCGACTCTATCTGCATTTTGCTTCGCAAATTGCGATGGAAGGTTATTCCAAATCTGTGCGCCTCGTCCCTTATGTGTTGCAACAATTTGAGCGATTGCGAATTACGGTCGAGGAACAGGGGATACGGGTCGCCTACCCTTATAACCTCTTCCAGCCTCTCGGCAAGCCCTACAACGGTTAATCGATGAGTAAGGTCAAGCTCGGAAAGGGCTTGCCAGGCAAACGACAGCTGACCCTTTCCGCCGTCAATCACTATAAGTTGGGGAAGGTCGTCGGGATTTTCGGCAAGCAGGCGGGAGTAGCGCCTGTTCACTATCTCCTTCATTGTGGCATAGTCGTTTGCGCCCACCACCGTCTTTACCTTGAACTTGCGGTAGTCGCCTTTGCTGGGAACCCCGTTCCGGAACACGACGCAAGCCGCTACGGGATTGGTTCCCAGAATGTTAGAGTTATCGAAGCACTCTATGTGCACCGGCAGTTCGTTCATTCCCAGAACCTTCTGCAGTTCTTCCAGAACTTCTTTGCGGTATTCCTCGGGATTGGTGTGCTCCCGTTGGCGTCCAATGTTCATACGGTATTCTTTCGCGTTTTTGGCGCTCAGTTGCAGCAGAGCCGACTTTTCTCCCTTTACGGGTATGCGGTACTCCACCCCCGGCAGTTTTACATCGGGCAGGAAAGGAACTATGACTTCTTTGCTCAGGGTCCCGAACCGGCTCTCCACTTCGGCAATGAATTCGCTCAGGACGCTTTCCCTCGCCTCTTCTATGGGCATTTTTATGCTCAAATTGAGCGATTGAACGATTGAACCTCCCCTTATGCGGAGGAAGTTGCCGAAGGCCTCGGAAGGGTCGCAAATAAGAGAGAAAACGTCGGTGTCGGTAGAAGCCGCGCTGGTAATTACCGATTTGGAATAATGGTTCTGCAGGTGCTCGATCTTCTCTTTATAAAGCTGGGCTGTCTCGAAATCGAGATTGTCGCTGGCGTGCATCATCTTTTCCCTACAGTCTCTGATCAGCCCCTGCACGCCGCCGCTGAGCAAATGCACTATCTCTTCTATGCCGGCATTGTACTGCTCTTTGGAAATGGCCCCTATGCAGCAGCCTTTGCACTTTCCTATGTGATAATCGAGGCAGGGCCGGATCTTCCCCCGCAGAACGGCGTCGGAAGTAATCTTGAGGTTGCAGCTTCGCAAGGGGTAGGCCCCTCTTATGAAATCGAGCAGAGCCTTGGCGTGCATTGCCGAACTGTAAGGCCCGAAGTAGCGCGACCCGTCGCGGGTTACCCTCCTTGTAAGGAAGACCTTGGGGAAATCGCCCGCTCCTACGCATATCCAGGGATAGGTTTTGCTGTCTTTGAGAAGTATGTTGTATTTTGGCTTATACTGCTTTATGAGGTTGTTCTCCAAGAGCAGGGCGTCGGCCTCGCTGTCAACCACCGAATACTGAATGTCGGCTATGCGGCTCACCAGAAGACGGGTCTTGGTATTCAGTCTCTCCTGCGGCACAAAGTATTGGGAGACCCGCTTGTGCAGGTCCTTGGCCTTACCCACATAAATAACCGTTCCCTGGGAGTCGTAATACCTGTAAACCCCGGGAGAATGCGGCAGCAGCGTTATCTGTTCTCTTATGTCCAAACTGCAGATAATAAAAAACCGGTTTCGAAAACTCGAAACCGGCCATAAATATAGTAAAAATTTTACTACTTGTCCTTGCGCTCGGAACGGGGTCCGCGACGGTCTCCACGACGGTCACCGCGACGGTCTCCTCTTTCTCCGCGGGAAGTACGTCCTGCGCCTGCAGCCTGAGAATTTGCGGCGGCCAGAGCTGCGGGAGTAAGATCCTGCTTGCCATAACGCTCACCATTGCAAATCCAAACCTTAACGCCAAGACATCCAACCTTTGTATGAGCTTCTGCGAGAGCGTAGTCAATGTCGGCACGGAATGTATGAAGAGGAGTACGTCCCTCTTTGAACATTTCGCTGCGTGCCATTTCGGCGCCGCCTACACGGCCGCTGATCTGAATCTTGATACCCTCTGCACCAACTCTCATTGTGTTGGCAACAGCCATCTTGATAGCTCTGCGGTAGCTTACACGACCCTCGATCTGACGAGCGATTGAATCGGCTACGATGTGAGCATCAACCTCGGGACGCTTAACCTCAAAGATGTTGATTTGAACGTCCTTCTTTGTTACCTTCTTGAGCTCTTCCTTGAGTTTGTCAACCTCGGTGCCACCCTTTCCGATAATGAAACCGGGACGGGCTGCATAGATTGTCACTGTGATGAGCTTGAGAGTTCTCTCGATTACAATCCTGCTAAGGCTGGCCTTTGCAAGACGGTTAGTAAGATACTTGCGAATCTCGTAGTCTTCTGCGATTTTCTCGGCATAGTTACCACCACACCAGTTAGAGTCCCAACCACGGGTGATACCGATTCTGTTGCTGATAGGATTTGTTTTCTGTCCCATATTATTTCTCCTCTACTGGTTTTTTAACATCGAGAATAATGGTGACGTGGTTTGAACGCTTGCGAATGCGTCCGGCACGGCCCTGAGGGCAGGGACGGATACGCTTGAGCGTACGGCCTTCGTCAACCATAATAGTCTTGACATATACGTTTCCGTTGTCAAGTTCCTTGCTCTTGTCCTGATTCTTTGACTCCCAGTTTGCGATGGCGCTGCGGAGAAGCTTCTCAAGACGAACGGAAGGCTGCTTCTTTGAGAAATGAAGCAGATCCAGAGCGTGATTAACCTCTACTCCTCTTACTGTGTCTGCTACGAGACGCATTTTGCGGGGAGATGTAGGAACGTCATTCAGCTTTGCAATAGCTGTAACCTTCTTCGCCTCCTTGAGGCGGTCGGCCATAAGTTTTTTACGCTTTCCCATTTTGATTACTACTTATTGTTACCTGAATGTCCGCGGAATGTACGTGTAGGTGCGAATTCACCGAATTTGTGACCTACCATCTGCTCTGTTACATAAACGGGAATGAACTTATTTCCATTATGAACAGCAACGGTGTGGCCAATGAAGTCAGGGGAAATCATACTGGCGCGTGACCAGGTCTTGACTACCTCTTTCTTCTTGCTACCTTCATTCATAGCAAGAATCTTCTTTTCCAGAGCTTCCTGGATGTATGGACCTTTTCTTAATGAACGACTCATAATCTCTTAAGTTTTATTCCTGTTATTTCTTTCTTCTTTCAATTATGAACTTGTTTGAAGATGCCTTGGGATTGCGAGTCTTGTATCCCTTGGCAGGCATACCTTTACGTGAACGGGGATGTCCACCGGATGCACGTCCTTCACCACCACCCATCGGGTGATCTACAGGGTTCATAACAACACCACGGTTGTGAGGGCGACGACCCAGCCAGCGGCTGCGTCCTGCCTTACCGAATGACTCCAGATTGTGGTCTGGATTAGATACTGTTCCAACAGTAGCGCGGCAGCTTACGAGCACCATTCTGGTCTCGCCTGAGGGCAGACGCAGAACTGCGTGGTTGCCTTCGCGGGCTGCGAGCTGTGCAAAAGCACCGGCCGAACGTGCCATTGCGGCACCCTGTCCGGGACGAAGCTCGATGTTGTGAACAAGTGTACCTACAGGAATTTCTGCAAGAGGAAGAGCGTTACCTACTTCGGGAGCGACACCGCTGCCGGAAGCGATTACCTGTCCAACCTTGATTCCGTTAGGAGCTATGATATAGCGTTTCTCGCCGTCTTCGTACTGAACGAGAGCGATGCGTGCGCTACGGTTAGGATCATACTCGATGGTCTTAACGGTTGCTGTGCATCCGTCCTTGTCGCGACGGAAGTCGATAATACGGTACATTCTCTTATGGCCGCCGCCAATGTAGCGTACGGTCATTTGACCTGTATTGTTGCGTCCGCCTGTACTCTTAAGGGGTTCGAGCAATGATTTCTGGGGTTTATTAGTGGTGATTTCGTCAAACGCACTGATAACCTTATTCCTTTGACCCGGGGTTACCGGTTTGAATTTCTTTACTGCCATTGTCTATCCCTCCTTAAATATTAGCGTAGAAATCGATCTTATCTTCACCTGCAAGGGTGATATAAGCTTTCTTGAAATGATTCATACGACCACGAAGAAGACCGGCCTTTGTGTAGCGCTGTTTCTTCTTTCCGTGGTAGTTGACAGTGTTGACCTCAGCCACAGAGACTCCATACATCTTCTCGACTGCGTCCTTTATCTGAAGCTTGTTGGCCTTGTGGTCAACCACAAAACCGTAACGGTTCAACTTTTCGCCCTGAGCCGTCAGCTTTTCTGTAACGATTGGCTTAATTAAAATTCCCATCTTGGCTGATTTTTACTTTACTCTTTGCGCGAGGATGTCCTGTACGCCGTCGATGAGCACGAGTGAATTCGCATTCATAACTGCGTAGGTGTTGATTTCGTCAACAGTAATGACATTTACCTCGGGAAGATTGCGTGATGAAAGGAAAATATTGTCTGAATTCTGCGGGAGAACGTAAAGGACCTTGCGGGTACCGGCCTTGATATTGGCTGTAATCTGTACCATTTCCTTTGTCTTGGGAGCCTCGAGTGTGAAAGGCTCAAGCATAATGATAGCTTTCTCTGCAGCTTTGTAAGAGAGGGCCGAGCAACGTGCAAGACTCTTGAGTTTCTTGTTGAGCTTGGTTCTGTAGAAACGAGGCTTGGGTCCGAATACACGGCCACCGCCTACGAAGATATTGGCCTTGAGGGAACCGTGACGTGCACCGCCGCCGCCCTTCTGGCGACCGAGCTTCTTGGTGCTGTACGCAACCTCTGAACGGTCCTTTGTCTTTGCATTACCGTGACGCTGGTTGGCGAGATACTGAATAACGTCGAGATAAATCGCGTGGTCATTCGGGGTAATGCCGAATACTCTTTCGTCGAGTTCGACTTGCTTTCCGGAGTCTGTTCCGTCTATTTTGTAAACAGGTAATTTCATAGCCTACGCCTCCAATAATACATAAGAACCTTTAGCTCCGGGAACGGAACCTTTAACAATGATAAGATTGTTCTCGGGAATAATCTTCACAACCTTGAGGTTAAAGATCTTAACTCTCTCGTTGCCCATATGTCCTCCCATACGCATTCCGGGGAATACGCGTGAAGGCCAAGAAGATGCTCCCAAAGAACCGGGTTTACGAAGACGGTTGTGCTGGCCGTGTGTCTGTCCGCCTACGCCGGCGAAATGATAACGGTGTACAACGCCCTGGAAACCTTTACCTTTAGAAGTACCGACAACGTCCACGAATTCAACGCCATCTGCGAGAATGTCGTTTACCGTGATTACGTCGCCGAGGTTAAGCTCCTTTGCGAAGTCTGCCTCAAATTCGACAAGCTTGCGCTTGGGAGTGGTTCCTGCCTTTTTGAAGTGGCCCTCGAGGGCCTTGCTGGTGTGCTTTTCTGAAATTTCGTCATAGGCGAGCTGTACAGCGGCATAACCATCTTTTTCTACTGTACGGATCTGCGTAACAACGCACGGACCAGCCTCGATAACGGTGCATGGAATATTCTTTCCATCAGCCCCGAAAACGGAAGTCATTCCGATTTTTTTTCCAATTAATCCAGGCATTGGTTTGTTAATTAATTGATAATAAAGTAATAAACTGTTCCCCACTATTTTGGGGGCTGCAAATATAAGCATTAATTCGCAATTTACAAAGTCTTGATTGTCAATTATATTATGTAACTTTGCCACGTTATGCCTTTAGCTTCTACATCATTCCTTCATTTGGGGATTGTCGATATTCTGGATATCCTGTTCGTCGCAGTAATACTTTACTGGGTATTCCGATGGATTCGGGGAACGTCGGCGATGAATATCTTCCTTGCCATTATTATCCTTCTGGTTATCAGAATCATAGCTGTGGCAACCGGAATGGAACTTTTGTCTACTCTTATGGGCACGGTGCTGGACGTCGGTGCCATTGCCATAATTGTTATCTTCCAACCCGAAATCAGGCGATTCCTCAATCGTATGGGAAGCCGCACCGAGGCCGGCAAAAGCTTTTTAAACAAACTTTTCCGCCGGCAGGAGCAAGGCGTAGGTTCAATTTCAATCAATGAAATAGCCGAAGCCTGCAAGGAAATGAGCCAGCAGAAGGTAGGGGCCCTCATAGTTCTTCCCAACAACGACTCTCTGGAAGAAATAATAGAGTCTGGGGACAAAGTCGATGCAGTTATCAGCAAACGCCTTATACTCAATATTTTCTTTAAAAATTCCCCCCTGCACGACGGAGCTATGATAATAGCTTCCGACCGAATCGTGGCCGCCCGCTGCACCCTTCCCATTTCGGACAGGGCCGACATTCCGGCACATATGGGTCTGAGGCATAAGGCAGCAATTGGAGTTTCCGAGAAAACCGACGCCAGTGTAGTGGTGGTGAGCGAGGAAACCGGAAACATTTCTTTCATCCGCGAGGGCACAGTTATTCCTGTCACCAGCATCAACCGACTCAAACTTTACATTGGAAACATCAACGAAGATAATCAGCAGGCTGGAAAGTAAGCTGGGATTCGACAAAATAAGGAAGGACATCCAGAACCGCTGCGCCACCGACTACGCCGCCGACAAAGTGGCCGCCGAACAGTTCTGTACCAGCCCCGACGAAATACGCGGCAGGCTGGACCTGACCGACGAGATGCGGCTTATTCTAATGTTCGAGGAAAACTTCCCTACCACCGGGTACATAGACACCCTGGGCTTTCTGGAAGCGCTTCAGCGGGTTGGAAGCAGCATTAGTGTAACCAATCTGGCCAAACTCAAGACCCTTACCGACACCACCCGTAAAATTACGGTGTTCTTTTCGAGTGTCAAGGACGAAGTTTACCCCAACCTCAAGAAGTTCGCAAGAAGCGTGAGTACGTATCCCGAGGTTACCCGACGCATCGAAAACATTCTGGACAGGCACGGCGAAGTGAAGGATTCGGCCTCGGACGAACTGTTCGCCATAAGGCGCGGCCTGAGGGAAAAGCAGGCCGCAATTTCGAAGAGGGCAGCGGCCATACTGCGTCAGGCGCAGGAAGAAGGTATCTCGGACCCCGATGCAGGGGTAAGCGTACGCGACGGGAAATACCTCATTCCGGTAGCCACTTCCAGCAAAAGGAAATTGCAAGGCTTCATTTACGATGAATCTTCTACCGGAAAAACAACCTTTGTAGAACCGGCCGAGATAATTGCGCTGGAAAACGACATAATTTCGCTGCAATTCGAAGAAAGCCGGGAGATTGCCCGTATCCTGTTCGAATTCACCGAATTCCTCAGACCATACGTGCCCGAACTTATGGAATGCTCGCGCTTTACCGGCGAAATCGACTTCCTTATGGCAAAGGCCGCCTGCGCCCTGGAAATGATTGCCGGGGCGCCTGTAATTTCCAACGAAGGATTCCTGAATCTGAGGAAAGCCCGCCATCCCCTCCTGGAAAAATCGCTCGCACGCGACAATAAGAAAATTGTGCCGCTTACCATAAACCTTACTCCGTCCAAACGGATACTCCTTATTTCCGGGCCGAATGCCGGAGGAAAGTCGGTATGCCTTAAAACGGCCGGGCTGCTGCAGTATATGTTTCAGTGGGGTATGCTCATCCCCACCTCCGAAAGTTCGGAACTGCCGGTATTCGACCGCATCCTGGTTTCCATCGGCGACGACCAGTCGCTGGAAAACGACCTCAGTACCTATAGCTCCTTCCTTGCCGATATGCGGGAAATGGCCTTGAAGGCCGATGAAAAAACGCTTGTGCTCATAGATGAATTCGGCTCGGGAACCGAACCCGCCGCCGGAGGAGCAATTGCCGAAGCCATTCTTGAAACTCTGGACCGGAAAGGGGTTTACGGGGTAATAACCACGCACTATACAAACCTCAAGCTGTACGCCGCAGCTTCGCAGAATTCGGTAATCAACGGAGCTATGCTGTTCGACAGCAGCAAGATAGAGCCAATGTTCAAGCTCGAGATAGGACTCCCCGGAAACTCCTTTGCCTTTGAGCTTGCCCGAAAGATGCATTTGCCCGAAGAAATTGTGAAGGCGGCCGAAGAAAAAGCCGGCAGCGAATATGTGGGAATAGAGAAGAATCTCAAAAAGATTGCCCGCAACCGTAGGGCGCTGGATGCCAAACTGCAGAAGATAAAGGCCACCGACCGCACTCTGGAAGACCTTTCGGAACGCTATGCCAGCGAACTCGAAACTATCCGCAAGCAGAAGAAAGAAATTCTGGAAGAAGCCCGAAAGGAAGCCGAGAGCATAGTGAAAGAGGCCGGAGCTCAGGTTGAAAAGACAATTAAGGACATAAAAGAGGCTCAAGCCGAAAAAGGCAGGACAAAAGAGGCCCGAGCCGAACTGCAGGGCTTTATGGCGGCCCTGGAGCAGCGCAAGGCCCGGGAAGAGAAGAACAGGGACAACTACCTTAACGGGAAGATTGAGAAACTGCGGAAGAAAAAAGCCAAAGAGACTCCTTCAAAGGACACCTCTCCACTTAAAGTAGGTGAAAAGGTGAGAATCAAGGGCGGCGATATGGTTGGAGAAGTGAGCCGCGTGAGCGCCAAGTCAATTACAGTCATTGTAGGAAACCTGAGCAGCAGCGTAACTCCCGACAAAGTAGAGCGCATATCTTCTAATGAATTCAAGGAAGCCTCCAAAAAATTCCTTAAGCCGTCATACCAGAAAATAGACAGCAGCATAACCGAAAGCAAACTCAGGTTCTCGCCCGAACTAGATGTGCGCGGAGAACGGCTTTCCGACGCCCTGGACATAGTGACCCACTATATAGACAATGCCCTGATGCTGAATGTGGGAAGCGTAAGAATCATTCACGGCAAAGGCACCGGAGTACTGCACGACGAGATTCAGAAACTCCTGCGCACCATAGGCGGAGTAAGTTCGGTATGTGACGAAGACATCCGGCAGGGAGGCAGCGGAGTCACAATAGTAAAATTCTAAAATAAAAAGAGGCGTCCTTGCGGGCGCCTCTCCAAATTATCTGTTATTCCCAACCAGGATTCTGGGTGAGTTTATAACCTTTATCTTTATACTTGACTATCTCAGATACAGGTATAGCCTTAAGATAGTACTTGTCATTGTCGAATACACGCATACCCTTTCTGTAACCATACTTGAGATAACCCTTGCTGGGAGCAGTATTTGTAGGATCTGAGGGATCGAACAGCTGGATGCTTGTAGGTTCAATACCGCTGTACTTTTCTCCGTTAAGGTCAATGAATGCACCGAGGAAGCTCATTGAAGGATTGCCGTTCTTGTCCTCTGAGTTGAGGTAAGAGAACTTAGCCCAACGACGGAGGTCTTCGCAACGGCGGCCTTCCTGCATCATCTCTATACGACGCTCACGGCGGATTTCCCAAAGAACGGGGTCAACCGACTGGTCGCGTGCAGGGTCATTGATGGCAACGCCGTTGGCGGTGATGGAGCCACCCGACAATACCATAGAAGGAAGGCAAGGGTGTGATCCTAACTGACGTTTGCGGATAAGGTTGATTGTCTCGTCGAGAACGCCCTGACTAAGAGAGCCTGACTCGTATGCAGCCTCGGCATAGTTCAACAGAACCTCGGCATAGCGCATTACAGGAGCGTCTGCGGGGCTCTGGCCTGTTCCTGAAACAAAAGGAGAGTTGGTAATATACCATTCCTCGTTCACGAACTTCTTGCAGCAGAATCCGGTAGGAGACTTGCCTTCGAAAGGAACGGTATAGTTTCCATTCTTCTTTGCTATAGCACCCATAATACGGAGGCTGTCAACCATTGTCTCATATATACGAGGGTCACGGTTAAGGAGAGCGCCTTCAAGAATGTTGTTGTTCTTGATATTCTTGTAAAGGGGAGACTGGCCTATAGGAAGACCGTCTGCGCAGAGGTAAGCCTCGATAGCGTCTTCGGTAACACCGCCACGGGCATCCTCACGGCGTCCGTAGATACCTACAGAGTTTGACTGGAGGCCATAAGTATATTCACGATAGAAAATAACCTCGGGATTGCCGGCAAGCTCATCAACACTGAAAAGGGCATTATATGTGTTTCCAATTGCATAAGGGCCTGCTTTTACAACCTTGGCTCCGGCAATTGCTCCCTGGAAAAGAGGATTGGTCTCGGTAGAGGATGCATTCTCGTGATACTTCATCCAGGTTCCGTGATAGAGCATATCGCGTGACATATAGGCACCTGCAACATACTTGTTGACCTGACGCTTTCCGTCGTCGGCGCGCATATTGTCGATTGCGAACTGATAGTCGGCAAGAACATTGGCAGCTACGGTACTGTATTTGTCACGGTCCTTATAGAGAACGTCAGCATCTGCAGGGTCTGTAACCTTTTCGAAATAAGGGCATCCGCCATAAGTCTTGAGGAGCTGGCTGTATGCCATAGCTCTGAAGAACTTTGCAACACCCATCCAGTGGTTGGCAGCCTCGGTAGAAAGACTCTTCATCGTGGGAATCTTCTCAATCATCACATTGGCTTTGTAGATATCTCCGTACATTGCGCTCCAACCATAAGAATGGTAGTTGTTGTATCCGTCGATATTTGAAACAGGGAAAACGGTGTATCCACCGCCAATGGTGATGAAATCGTCTACATAGTCGTCTCCCGTTGAGAAACGGCCGAAAACCTGATAGTCTGCATCATAGCCTCTGAAGAAATCTGAATAGAAGTCCTGTGCGTAGCTTCTGAGTGAAACTTCAGACTGCCAGAATGTATCATTGGTCTGCTTGTCCTGAGGATCCCTGGTAAGGAATTTCTCGCAGCTGGTAAACATTGAAACCAGCACTACAAGCGACATAATCAAATATATTCTTTTCATAATCTACGT
>JAKSKE010000026.1 GCA_024401895.1 Bacteroidales bacterium | reverse complement strand
CTCCGTATTTCATTCCTCCGTACGAGCATTACAACAAGACAATTTCGAGCTGGGCCAAAGAGATGGGACTGCAGGTTATCAACTACACCCCCGGAACGGCGTCGAACGGAGACTATACGACTCCCGATATGAAGAATTATTATTCCAGCGACGATATTATGCGCCGAATCAAGAACTTGGAGGAGAAGGAAGGTCTGAACGGACATTTCCTTATGATCCATTTCGGCACCTCAGACTTGCGTACCGACAAATTCTATAACAGAATACCGGAACTGGTAGAGTACTTACAGGCAAAGGGCTATGAATTCGTAGGAGTTGAAGAAGCCCTTGGACTTAAAATCAAATAGAAAATGAAAGTTAATCAAGACAAACATTGTCCCATTGTGCCGAACCTTCTTTTGGGTCTGGCAGGAGGGATTGAGTACCTTAAGGTAAAGAAGAGCAGCCGTAATCCCAAAAAGGAGCAGGTGAAAACGCTCAGGGCCATCCTGAATTATGCAAAGGACTCGGTTTACGGCAAGGAACACGGTTTTGCAGACATATTGAAAGCCAAATCGGACAGCGAATTTCTCAAATTGTACAAGAAGTCTGTAAAGCCGTCGGAATACGAATCATTCAGGCCCTATGTCAACAGAATGAAGTCGGGCGAGAGCGACGTCCTCTTCCAGGGACGTCCTGTGCTTTATGCAACCACGTCCGGCTCTTCGGGCGAACCCAAATGGATTCCTATTTCAAAGGCGTATCTGGGCAACATCTACGGCAAGATGAACAAGTGCTGGCTGTTCAATTTCATACACCAGAAGCACGGAGTCTATTCCGGTTCAATTGTTTCTGTGGTTGGAAAGCAGATCGAAGGCTATACCCCCGACGGAACCATCTACGGTTCGGTTTCGGGCTTTACCCAGAAGAACTGTCCGGGATTTGTAAAGAGACTCTATTCGGCCCCTTCCTGCGTCTTTAACAATGACGACTATACAGGGCGCAACTATACCATTATGCGTTTGGGCATAGAGAGGAACGTCACTCTGGTGGTAGCCGCCAATCCCAGCACAATGGTGGAGATGCAGCATAACGTGGACGTATGGTTCGACGAGTATGTGAAGGATATCGAAAACGGCACGCTTTCCGACAAAGTGAACGTGAGCGAGGAAATAAGGAAAGAACTTGCCCCTATGCTCAAACCCAATCCCGAAAGGGCGCAGGAACTGCGCGAGCTCAAGGCAAAGTACGGTCAGGTGCTTCCCAGGCACTTCTGGCCGAATCTCCAGATTCTTACCACCTGGAAATGCGGAAACACCAAGATTTACCTCGACAAGCTCGAGGGCGCATACCCCGAGGGAATGCTGCATCAGGAGTTCGCGTATTTCTCTTCGGAATGCCGTGCGGGCCTTGTGCTCGACGACTCCAATGAAACTGTGCTCTTCCCTCATTTCCATTATTATGAGTTTAAGAAGGCCGAAGAGTTCGACGATCCCGAGGCTCCGTTCTATGAATTGCACGAGCTTGTTCCGGGACATCAGTATTGTCCTTTCGTTACCACATTCTCGGGCTTGTACCGATACAATATGAACGATGTGGTGGAGGCGTCGGCCCCTCTGTTCGGAAAGACCCCAAGAATACATATGGTTCAGAAGGTGAACGGAATTGTTACGATTACCGGAGAAAAACTGTATGAGGGCCAGTTCGTTAACGGAGTCAAGGAGGCTGAAGCGCAGACAGGGTTGAAACTCAATTATTTCTGCGGTTACGCAAATCTTCAGGAATCGCGTTACGACTGGTATTTCGAGTTTGAAGACAAGTCTGTAACACAGCAGCAGGCCCAGGAATTCGGAGACAAGGTGGATTCTATAATAAAGGGCCTGAATATGGAATATGCCTCAAAACGGGACAGCTTCCGCCTCAAGGCTTCGGCAATATATAGGCTGCAGGAAAACTCGTTCGACAATTTCAAGCGCGCTATCCTGGAGCAGACCAAACAGGATGCCTCAAGGTTCAAACCCAACGTCCTGTCCCAGAATGAAACGAATCACGGGGTTATTTCCCGTTTTGTGCTATAGTTTGCAGGTGGTGGCGAGCAGTATGCGTTGCGAGCCGGCAAGGGTTGCGAAAATGTGAATGTCGCCACCACTGCTCACCTTCATTCGGGAGCGGAGTTCGTCGCTGGAAACAGGCAGGTTACGTGCAGTTATTTCGCAGTGACGATATCGTTGGCTGAACTCTGAAAGCTTTGCCTTGGAAAACTCGCACGCTTCCAGAATCTTGAACCATTTTCCTGCGTTGAATAACTCGGGAAGGGGTTCTCTGCTACAATATAGCTGAGTGGATACGTCCAGTTTTTCCAGTTTGAAGCGAGCACTTGTAAGTTTAAATGCCCCGGCTTTCGAAAGGGCCTTGCCTGGCTCGAAGAGGTATTTGCCGGGGAAGTCAAGGCAAGTGCAGAGCAGGGGCCGGGCAAGCTTTTCCTCTTCTGTGGT
This sequence comes from Bacteroidales bacterium, assembly GCA_024401895.1. Classification (GTDB taxonomy): domain Bacteria; phylum Bacteroidota; class Bacteroidia; order Bacteroidales; family UBA932; genus Cryptobacteroides. The sequence goes on along the minus strand of JAKSKE010000026.1, from coordinate 17,114 downwards.
GAAACTCATTTCGAAGCCTTTTTCACGGACCTGGATTACGGGTTCGCCGGCGTATTCGCGATCCAGTATAAAGAGAAGTTCCTTGCATTCCTTCCCGTTTCCTACGCAAATCACCTTGCGGCACCGGCCTTTACGGCAACTGTCCAACTCCTTGATGCAAAGGCCTATGTCGGCCATAGGGGAGAGCTTGACCATAACGAAGCGGGCTTGCGTGAACAGCACGGGGAGCAGGTCCGGGACGTTGGGAGTGCAGTCTGCGATTCTGAAGACTTTCGAACCGGTGGCCGAGCGCCGGGCGGGGTCGAGATAGCAGATTCGTGCCGATGGGTCGGGCGTGGTGAAAAAGTCGGAAAGCAGGGGCTCTACCGTTTCGGGCGTGAGATCGACGGTGGAGAATTCGATACCGGACAGCCCGAGTAAGGCAAAATTGTGCCTGGCGGCCGCGCTCAGGCGGGGGTCGCGCTCGTTGTGAAGTACCCGCGCGCCCGCCGTGCAGAACGCCCACGAATCAACGCCTATTCCGGCAGTAAGGTCGGCGACCTCGAACCCGGCCTTCGGGTGCAGGGCTGCCGCCTCACCGGCCTTGAGCAGCGCTGCGGCGCTGCCCGAGCACTGCTCGGTGCACAGCAGGGTAGGGTAGATCATACCTTCAACTTCTGCCCACTGCGGCACCTTCGCCGCCATCCGCCTGCAGGGCTCGTCTTTGGCTTCCTGCAATATTTGAGCAAAGATATTCTTCCTGTCCCTTTTCATTCTTCCCTTTTTTCAGTTGTATTCCGGTGCCACGGTCAATTCATCCTGAACGCCGCCATCTGCGCAGAACCGTGCCTGGCCTGGTTCAGCTTGCCGAAATTATACTTCAGCGATATGAGGAAAAAGCGTCCGAAAGAAGTCTGGTAGCTGTCCTGGATGTAGTTTTCGGTCACGGTATGAATAAAGTTGTTCTGGTTCAGGATGTTGTCTACCTTGAGCCCGATGTTGAAAGCCTTTATGTCCTGGCTTATGACGGCACTCCAGTTGGTGAACGGCTTTCTTGCCCCGTCGTTGTATCCGAAATAGAACGTGGAGTTGCAACTTGTGCCTATATTCAAGCCTTTATCGCTTCTGTATTGCAGTTCTATATAAGGCCCGACGGTCCAGGTGCTTTGGTTGGCCGAAGGGTCGAGGCTGTACTTCGACACCATATTGGACCCGTGGAATGAGGCATCGACCCCGAAATGCTCCCCGTTATAGGAGAGTCTGAGACTCATAGAAGTGGTGAAACTGTTGGTCAGACTTTCCTTGAATCCGCTTTTGCCGGAATAGAAGCGCTCTCCGGAAGAGCCGGAACCCCAGAATGACTCCATAAACGCATAATAGTCGAAGGTGTCGGGGTCCAGCGCCGCGAGCCTGCCGGGACTCTGATAACTTACGGCTTTCCGGTAACTGAAATTCGGACCTATATTGATGCTCAATGTCTTGGATTCGTTCAGCGGCATCCCCCATTGCACAAATATGCTGGAATTGAGCGAAGGTTTCCTGGTATTGACGGGAATCCTGTAGGATACGCCCTTGGAATCGAACCAGCTGGCGCTCACGATACCCCGGTTTTCGGAAGCGAGTCTCAGATAAGCATAGAAATGAGAAAAGTTTTTCTTGTTGGAGACATTGTAGCTCAGCGTTGCGCTGTTGCTGAACGACGGGAGCAGGTAAACGTTTCCCATACTCAGACTTGTGGGAACGGCGATGTTAAGCACTGGCATCATCTGGGCAGGGGACTGCTGGGTGGACCTTCCCGAATAGCCGGCCGACAGATAATGCTGGTCTTTCCTGTATCGGAGCTGCAGGAACGGAGCCCAGTCCAGGAGCCATTCCCGCTCGCCGGTGGTCTGCTCTACGCCCAGAGACTTGGAATAGGTCCTGTTGTAGGTTTCCTGCAGGCTTGCGCCGAACTGCAGGTTCAGCGCTCCCTTGTTGTACTGGCCTTCGAGCCTTTCCTTTATGTACAGGTAGTCGTTGTCCATAATGGAGGAATAAAAATCGTTGGCCCTGGTAAAACAGCGCGCGTCGTCTATGGTTGGGGTGAACACGGCCTCTCCTTCAGTGCGGTCGAAGGCGTTCTTGTAGGTATCCTTGAAAGTGGCGAAGCTGTTAACCGATGCGGCCAGCGACCAGGTCTCGGAAAGGGGCTCTATGTAAGAGAAATTAAGTTTGTATCCCAGTTCCCTGTTGTTGCCTTTATAGTACAGGTCCTTGAGTTGCGGCGAACTCCCTGTGCCGAACCAGGTCTTTGAGAACTCCTTGCTGCCCGAAGCCTTGTTGTTGAAGAAGAAGGCTCCGTCCAGGGTTATGGCCCTGCGGTCTTTGCCCAGATTCTTCCAGCCCAGCGAGATATCTGTCCGGGAAAGCCAGAAATTCGATTTCAGATAGTTGTTCGATACCGATGAATTCAGGGCTCCGGTTTTGTCGGAATTGGTGCTTTCGTTCCCTTTAGTGCGGTCTACCGCATTGAAGGTGACCTGCTCCTTGAGGAAAAACAGGAACTTGTCCCGCGTCTTGTTCTTAAGTTCGAGTACTACCTCTCCCGTATGCTCTCCGAACAGGTCGGAGCTGGAGTTGTCGTTTTTCTGCTCGTCGCCTCCCGTAAGGAAGGAAGTGCGGTGGCTGGACGACTGCACGTCGGAAACCGCATGCTTGTAGTTGGCCATGGAGTTGAACTCCAGATTTTTTGCTTTTACCGTATTGTAGTTGGCTCCCAGCTGGGTGTACAGCGGAAGGCCGCCCCGGGGATGCTCTTCACCGTCGTTGTTTATGGTGTAGAGCATATAATCGGTGCTGGAGGTCACGTTGTAGGCGTTTCCCACGAGGGTGAGCTGGTCGGTGTCGTTGTAATACGAGGCCATTGCGTTGCCCTGGTACAGGAAATTCCGCTTTGCGATGAGCCTGTCATTGGTCTTGTCTTCGGCGGCCAGCGAAGTTCCACCGGCTCCCGAAACGTTGCCGAACCAGCCCTTGCTGAATTCCTTCTTTACTTCCACGTCCAGCACTTTCTCCCTTTCCTGAACTATGCCGGTGAATTCGGCGGTTTCGTTCTTCTTGTCTATTACTTTAATCTTATCCACAATCTTGGCGGGCAGGTTCTTCAGGGCCATTGACTTGTCGTCGAAGAAGAAAGTGCGGCCGCCTACCGTGATGCGGTTTACAGCCTCGCCGTTTACCGTTACGCTGCCGTCCTTGACCTCTATTCCGGGCATTTTCTTCAGCAGGTCCTCCAGCATTGCGTTGCTCCCCACCTTATAGGAGGATGCGTTGTAGATTATGGTATCCTTGCGGATTTCGATGGGGTTGCCCACGGCCGATATGGATGCCGCGTCAATATAATTGAGGCTCTCTTTCAGCCGGATTGACGCAAGGCGGTCGTCGTCTTTTGCAATATAGACCTCCTTTTCGAAGGTGTCGTATCCCAGCATCTCGGCAATCAGAACGTATGAGCCCCGGTTCACTTCCGGCAGCTTTGCCTTACCGGTAGAGTCGGACAGTGCGAAATTGGTTATTAGGGTGTCGCCCTGGGCGCGCAGATATACCGACACGAAGCTCATAGGCTCGTTGGTTGCGGAATCAGTAACCGTAACTGCAATATCGTATTGTGCGCGGCTGAAAGTGTCGGAATTTATAAGAATCTGGGCGTTTGCCAGGGTTGAAAAAGCAGCGAGAACGGAAAATATCGAGAGAATCTTTTTCATAACACGTAGGCTGTCTGTATGGGGACAAAAATACTGAAAATATTTTATTATATTTGTAAGAATGTATAAACCACATCGATTATGAAATCTACAGTTACTTCCAAATTCAAGGAACTTTTCGGTGAAAAATTCGGCCTGTACTTTTCGGGCGGCCGAATCAATCTGATAGGTGAACATACCGACTATAACGGGGGATATGTCTTCCCCGGCGCCATAGACAAGGGTATTATGGCGGCAATCAACCCCAACGGGACAGACAAGGTGCGCCTCTATTCCATAGATTATGCCCAGAGCTGCGAGTTCGGTCTTGAAGAGGCCGACAAACCGGAGCTTCAGTGGGCCAGGTACGTGTTCGGCGTATGCCGCGAGACTGTCAAGCGGGGCGGCAAGGTGGGTGGCTTTGACGCTGTCTTTGCCGGAGACGTTCCTCTGGGTGCAGGCCTGTCTTCGTCGGCCGCATTGGAGAGCTGCTTTGCCTTTGCCATCAATGAAATTTTCGCAAACGGCATAGACCGGGTGGAACTTGCCCGCATAGGCCAGAGCACCGAGCACAACTACTGCGGTGTCAAATGCGGAATTATGGACCAGTTCGCTTCCTGTATGGGAAAGACCGGCTGCCTCATAAGGCTGGACTGCAAAACAATGGAATACAAATACTTCCCGTTCAATCCCAAAGGATACAGGCTGGTGCTGGTAGATACCCGCGTAAAGCACGAACTGGCAAGCTCGGCATATAACAAGCGGCGCGAATCCTGCGAGAATGCCGCCGCCGCAATACGCAAGAACCATCCCGAAGTCGAATTCCTGAGCGACGCCAAGAGGGTGTGGCTGGAGGAAGTTCGCAGCGAGATACCTCAGGAGGATTTCCTCCGTGCCGAATATGTGATAGGCGAGGTTCAGAGGGTGCTGGACGTATGCGATGCCCTTGAAAGGGACGATTACGAGACCGTGGGCGAAATGATGTACCAGACCCATTTTGGCATGAGCCGCCTGTACGAGGTGAGCTGCCCCGAACTCGATTTCCTGAACAGGCTTGCAAGGGTTATGGGCGTGAGCGGTTCCCGCGTAATGGGCGGAGGATTCGGCGGCTGCACCATCAACCTGGTGAAGGACGAACTCTACGATGACTTTGTGAAGGCGGCCGTAGAGCAGTTCAAGGACAAGTTCGGTCACGAACCTCTTATCTACAACGTGCAGATTTCCAACGGCTCTGCCAGAATAGACCAATAAACCCTACAATATGAAAAGATTAACAGTGCTAATGGCGGCCTGCCTGGTTTTTCTTGCAGGATGCGCCTGTGAACCTAAAGAAGTTGTCGTGGGCGCTGCCCGCCCCGACGTTTACGTGCCCCTTCTCCAGGGCAAGAAGATTGCCATTCTGAGCAACCAGACCGGAGTGGTGGGGGACAAGCACAGCGTGGACATTATGCTCGAGAACGGGCTCGATGTCGTACGCATATATTCTCCCGAACACGGCTTCCGCGGCACCGCCGATGCAGGCGAAGTTGTGGGCAGTTCGGTCGATGAGGCTACCGGCGTTGCAATCCAGTCGCTGTACGGCTCCAAGGAACCTGTCGACCTGAGCGACATAGACGTGGTAGTGGTTGACATTCAGGACGTGGGCCTGCGTTTCTACACCTATTACGTAACAATGGTGCGCCTTATGAACAAGGCCATAGAATATGGCAAGGAGTTTATGATTTTCGACCGTCCCAACCCCAATGGAATGTATGTGGACGGTCCCATTCTGGATATGCAGTACAAGTCGGGAGTAGGAGGCCTGCCCATCACTACCGTACACGGAATGACTCTGGGCGAACTGGCAACTATGGCCGAGGGCGAGGGCTGGCTCCAGAACGGCGCCAAACTTCCCAAACTCACCGTCATCCCTTGTCTGAACTACACCCATCAGACCCGGTACGAACTCACCATCGCACCTTCTCCCAACCTTCCTACAATGAAGTCGATTTATCTGTATCCCTCGCTGTGCTATTTCGAGGCAACTCCCGTGAGCCTGGGACGCGGTACCGACAAGCCCTTCCTCATATACGGACATCCCGAAATGGAAGGACCCTACCAGTTCACCCCGGACAGCACCTTCGGCGCTAAGAATCCTCCCCAGAAAGGCAACCTCTGCCACGGCTTCGACCTCTCCGGCCTGGATGACGAGCAAATCATTGCCGGCGGCGTAAACCTCGAGTACTTTATCGAGGCTTACAACCAGGTAGGAAAAGACAATCCCAACTTCTGGCGCAACTCGTTCGAAAAGCTCGTTGGCCGCGGCGACATTCGCCAGATGATCATAGACGGCAAGAGCGCCGCCGAAATCAAGGCGACCTGGGCCGGCGACGTTGCAAAATTCAAAGAACAGCGTAAACCTTATCTACTTTACGAAGAATAATGACACCCTGGATAGTTCTGGCTGCAATAGCCATTTATTTCGGCCTGCTGTTCGTGATTTCCCACTTCAGCAAGCGCAATACCGAAGGCGGAAACTTTTTCGGGAATCACAAGACTCCCTGGATCATAGCCGCCATTGCCGCAATGGGCGCCCCTATTTCCGGCGTAACCTTCATTTCCGTTCCGGGAATGGTTGTTACAAAGGGGTTCTCTTATCTTGAAATGCTGCTGGGCTTCGCCGTAGGATACGCGGTGATAGCCTATGTGCTGGTACCTCTTTTCTACAAGAAAAACCTCACCTCCATCTACGGTTATCTCGAAGACCGCTACGGCTCTTCGACCCATTCCACCGGAGCCTGGTTCTTCTTTATTTCCAAGATGCTGGGAGCGTCGGTAAGATTCTTCGTCGTATGCATCGTGCTGCAGAACCTGGTGTTCGCCCAGTTTGGAATCCCCTTTGTATTCAATATCATAGTTACGGTGGGGCTCATTTTCCTGTATACTTCGCAGGGAGGAGTGAAGACCGTGATATGGACCGACACCCTCAAGACTCTGTGCCTTGTTTCGGCCGTGGTAATCTGCATTGTCTCAATGATGCAGGGCCTCGGTTTCAACTTCGGCTCAATGTGCAAGAGCGTGGTGGACGACCCCAGTTCCCGTATGTTCTTCTTTGACAACCCCAAGGAAGGCACGTATTTCTGGAAGCAGTTCATTGCCGGAATCTTTATGGTAATAGCCACCACCGGCCTGGACCAGGATATGATGCAGCGCAACCTCTCGTGCAAGAACTCCAAGGAGTCGGGCAAGAGCGTGCTGGTGGGCGCAGTGGTGCAGTTCATAATAATCTCGCTGTTCCTCATCCTGGGAGTACTTATGATGCAGTATTTCAAGGTCAATACGCTTGGAAATGCCTCTGCGGCCAATTCCGAGGTTGTGGCTGCCCTGGGTTCTACCGACAATCTGTTCTCTACGGTAATCTCATCGACCGGTATGCCGGTGGTTGCAGTGTTCCTGTTTATGCTGGGACTTTGCGCCGCTTCCTATTCTACGGCCGGTTCTGCCCTTACAGCGCTTACGACGTCGTTTACCATAGATATTCTGAAGGCCGACAAAAAGGACGGAGGCGCCAAGCTGGACAAGACCCGCAAGTGGGTTCACGCTTCAATGGCGGTTTGTATGGGTGCGGTAATCCTGGTATTCAATGCAATCAACAATCAGGACGCCATAAGCGCGGTTTACCTTCTTGCAAGCTATACCTACGGTCCTATCCTGGGTCTCTTTGCATTCGGTATGCTGTGCAAGGCTCCCGTCAGGGACAAGCTGGTTCCCATTGCCTGCATTGCGGCTCCGGTGCTGAGCTATCTGCTCAAATGGTGGCTCAAGTGGGCCTTCGACTATACCGTGGGCTTTGAGCTGCTGCTCATCAATGCCGTATTCGTTATGCTGGGTATGGCACTGCTCATTAAGAAGGACGCAAAGAAGTAATGGAACTGTACGACCCGCTCAGGCATAAGACGGTTCCTGCCACGCCTGAAGAAAAGGTGCGACAGTGGTTTATAGGGGAACTTGGAAATACTTTCCGGGTTCCTCTGTCTATGATGAACAGCGAAGTTGCGTTCAATTACGGCAACAAGAGCTACCGGGCCGACATTCTTATTTTCGACCGCGGCGGCCGACCGCTTGCCACAGTGGAGTGCAAACGCCCCGACGTACAGCTCGACTCGGCCGTGGTTGAGCAGGCAATGCGTTACAATATTGTGCTCAACGTGCGCTTTCTTATTCTTACTAACGGAAACAATACCTATATTTACACTCTGAAAGAAGGGAAGTTTGTGCCTATGGACCACATTCCCCTTTACGAAGAGATGCTATGTCAACCTTATTGACCCAATATCTGGACCGGCCCATTTTCAGGGTCGTGAGCGACGTGGCCGCCAGGAAAGGCGTTCGAGCCTTTGTGATTGGCGGCTATGTGCGCGACTGCTTTCTCGGGCGCCCCTGCAACGATATCGACATAGTTGTCGAGGGCAGCGGGATAGACTTCGCCCGTGCGGTGGGGGAGGCCACCGGCAAGAATGTCTCCTATTTCAAGAACTTCGGTACGGCAATGCTCCGCTATCGCGGCGATGAAGTCGAATTCGTGGGCGCCAGGAAGGAATCCTACAGGCGCGAGTCGCGCAAGCCCATTGTAGAAACCGGTACGCTGGAAGATGACCAGCTGCGCCGCGATTTTACCATCAACGCAATGGCCTTCAGCCTTCAGGCCGACTCCTTCGGCGAACTGGTAGATCCTTTCGGCGGAATAAAGGACCTGTCGGCCGGCATTATAAGAACTCCGCTTGACCCCGACACCACCTATTCCGACGACCCTCTGCGAATGCTGCGGGCCGTGCGCTTCGCAACCAAACTCTCTACCGAAAAGCTTACCTTTACCATTGTAGAGGAGTCGATGGCCTCTATGAGGCGGATGGCAGACCGGCTGGGCATCCTTTCCCGCGAAAGGGTGAGCGAGGAACTGAGCAAGATGATGGCGACCGCGCGCCCGTCGATGGCCTTCAGACTTATGGACGAGGCCGGGCTGCTGCCTTTCGTGCTGCCTTCGGTGGCGGCTCTGAAGGGCGTCGAGACCCAGGACGGACGGGGGCATAAGGATAACTTCGAGCATTCGCTCGCGGTGCTGGACAATCTGGTTGCAATGCAGGCCGGCAAGGAACTCGAAGGCAATATGGTCTGGCTGCGCTGGGCCGCACTGCTGCACGACATAGGCAAGCCGGCCAGCAAGAAGTTTGTGCCGGGAACGGGTTGGACCTTCCACGGGCACGAAGTCATAGGTGGTAGAATGATTCCTAAGATTTTCAACGACCTGAGGCTGCCTTTGGACGCGATGAAGTATGTTCGCAAGCTCGTGTCCCTGCATCTCAGGCCCATTGCCCTTGCCGACGAGGAGGTTACCGATTCGGCCGTGAGGAGGTTGCTCTTCGACGCCTCGGACGATATCGAAGACCTTATGATGCTGTGCAAGTGCGACGTCACGTCCAAGAATCCCGCAAAGGTGCGGCGTATCCGCGACAACTTCGCACTGGTAGAGAACAAGCTCGTGGAAGTTGAGGCCAAGGACGCAATACGGAATTTCAAGAACCCTATCGACGGGCAGTATATTATGGACCTGTACGGCATTGAGCCCTGCCAGGAGATTGGAATCATCAAGGAATTTGTGAAGGAGGCCATTCTGGACGGAATCATTGAAAACGATTTTGCCCAGGCCGACGTTCTTATGAGGCAGAAGGCCGCCCAACTTGGACTGAATCCGGTAAAATGATAGAGGAGTATCTGGCATACATAACCAATGTGCGCAGGTATTCGGCCCGGACGCAGGCCGTGTACCGTGAGGTGCTGGAGTCGTATTTCCGCTTCGCCGACACGGTTACCGTAACCGACCTGCGGAATTACGAAGTGCATCTGCTCGACGACCTTGGCCTGGGCCCGAAGACGGTGTCCCTGCATTTGAGCGCCCTCAGCGGATACTGCCGCTATTTGGTGGGGCGGGGAAAGATGATCAGCAATCCGGTGCGCCTGGTGGTGCGCCCGAAACAGGAAAAAAGGCTGCCGGTGTTCTTTCGGGAGGAGGCAATGAGCCGGTACTTCGAACAGACCAAGGCGACCCCCGAATTCGGGAACTACGACGATAAGCTTGCCAGGCTTATAGTATCCATATTATATAATACGGGAATCCGGCGCTCGGAACTCATCGGCCTCACGCGGGGCTCGTTGGATTTGCAGCGCCGCCAGCTGTCTGTACGGGGGAAAGGCGACAAAATGCGACAAATTCCATTGATTCCTGTGTTATGTGAAGAAATTTCCCTATATTTACAATCGGTTGATGAGCGTTTCGCCTTTGCAGGCGGCAATGATTCACCGCTGCTGCTTACCGGAAAGGGCACGCCGCTGTATCCGGTTTTTGTGGACAGGACAATAAAAAAAGAGCTTGGAGGAGTTGAGGGAATAAGCGGGAGAAAGTCTCCGCACGTGCTAAGGCATTCGCTTGCAACGCAATTGCTGGATGAAGGCGCCGACCTGAACTCAATTAAGGAAATGCTGGGTCATTCGTCCCTTGCGGCCACCCAGATATACACCCACAATTCTGTAGAGAAGCTCAAAAAAGTATATTTAAACGCCCACCCCAGGGCAAAAAACGGAGGTGACTATGGAAATCAAGATTAAAGCACTCAAGTTCAATGCAGACGAGAAACTCGTCGGTTTCGTTGAAAAGAAGACAGCCCGTATCGAGAAATTCTTCGACAATGCTGTGAAAGAAGCCGAAGTTACTTTGGAAAACCTCAAAGAAGGCAAGAAGGCAAAGATTCAGGTTCACATTCCCGGTGACGACCTTATTATCGAGCGCACGGCCGACACATTTGAAAACGCGGTTACCGGTTGCGTAGATGCAATGAAGGAAAAACTCACCAGAGTGAAGGAAAAAATACAGGCCAAATAAGATATTTGAAGGCTTCGCCGAGAAATCAGCGAAGCTTGTTTTTTTCGAAGTGCGCCCTTGTGACAGCGAAGTAGAGGATTATCCCTGCGACGTTTATCGCAAGGGCGCACCAGAATGCGCTGGAGTATCCGTAATGTTCCGACAAAAGTCCTCCGGAAAGAACGCCCAGCCCCACGCCGGCATCCCAGGCTGTAAGGATTGACGAATTGGCGGTGCCGCGCTGGTCGTTGCGGGCAAGGTTGATGAACATATTCAGGAAGGCCGGATACATATGGCCGTTTCCCAGACCTATGATGAAGGCGCTGCCATAGTAGCCCAGAGGGGAGGGTACGGCTGCGAACAGAAGGTAGCCGAATACCGAAACCAGCATTCCCATTGTGGCGTTGCGGCTCACCTTGTTCTCACGCAGGGCCTTCGAACCGGTAAGCCGGGACAGGATGAGTCCCACCGCAAGAAAGGAGAAGAAGAGGCCGGTGCCCGAGGTTATTCCCAATTTCTCCTTGCCGTATATGGCCACATAGGTTGAGACAATTCCGTAGGAGAATGCGAAGCACAGCAGAGTGATGGCTTCTCTCCATCCCTTCAGGAGGAAGAACCGGTCCAGCGAGATAACCTTCTTATTGGGAACGAAGTCTTTCTTCGGGGTCTTGATGCTGAGGTCGAGCAGTATTCCGCAGAACGACACGGCGAAGGACAGCCAGAAGAGAGGCTGGAAGTTGCCGTTGAACATTTGCAGGAACCAGATTGCCAGAATGGGCCCGATAACCGTGGCCAGGTTGTTGGCCAGGCCGTAGTAGCCCATTCCCTCGGTTCTGCGCGACGACGGCAGCACGTCTATGGCAACGGTGCTTGCCACTACGGTGCTTGCGCCGAAGGGCAGGCCGTGCAGGGTGCGGAAGATGGTGAACATAGTGAGCGACCCGGCCAGCAGATAGCCTCCGAACAGCGCAAAGAACAGGAAGTTGCAGATGAGCAGCACCGTCTTGCGCGGGAAACTGTCGGTTACGTATCCGCTGAATGGCCTTATGAGGATAGCCATTACGGTGTATCCGGCAAGGCACAGTCCTATGGTTTCCTTGTTTGCGCCGAAGGTCTCGGACAGGTAGAGGGGAAGCAGCGGCACTATGAGAGTAAAGGCGAAATGGAGCAGGAAATTGACTGTCCATATTTTAATGTAATTGCTGTTCCAGAGCTTCTCCACGGGTCTTGTCTTTTCGCGGGGCAAAGATACATTTTTTTTGTAGCTTTGGGAAATTCCTATTACCTTTATAGATTGATTTATAAAGTTGGAATTAGAGTTTTTCTATGGCGGCAAAGGCTAGGCAGAACGTAAATGCGGAGGAGTTCTCGAAGCAGCTTCTGGAAGAGATAAAGGGCGGCGTATATCGTCCGGTGTACCTGCTTATGGGCGAGGAGCCCTACTATCCCAACCTGGTATGCAAGGCCATTGTGGAAAACTGCATAGACGAGTTCTCCAAAGATTTCAACGAGACTGTCTGCTACGGGGCAGACGTGAATGCCGAGCGCATAATCTCTGAAGCCAGGCAGTTTCCAATGATGGCAGAGCGCCGGCTCATAGTGGTAAGGGAAGCCCAACTGTGCAAGGATATAGAGAACGTGAGCGTTTACCTGCAGGAGCCGCTCGACTCCACCGTTCTGGTAATCCAAATGTCCGGGACCAGCGCCGACAAGCGCAAGGCTCTGTATAAGAATGCCCAGAAGGTGGGTGCCGTGCTGGAGGGACAGCCTCTCAGAGACTATGAACTCGCTTCCTGGATTCAGAACTACTATCGCGGGAAGGGCCTGCAGATAGACCCCGACGCCGCATCGCTGCTGGGGGAATCGACGGGAGTCAACCTTTCGACCATAACCGCCGAGACCGACAAACTGTTGAAGAATCTGCCCCAGGGCACTGTGCGCATTACTGCGCAGGACATAGAGAAGAACGTTGGAATCAGCCGTCAGTACAGCATTTTCGAACTTACCCGGGAACTGTCAATGAAGAATGCGCCCAAGGCGCTGATGATAGCCCGCCACATAGGCTCTATGGCCCGCTTCGAGATGCCTATGGCCGTGAGCGCGCTGTACAATCACTTTTCCCGAATCCTCAGGTATGGGGCGCTGCTGCAGCAGAGCCGGTATCCGACTCCCGAACAGAAGGCCCAGGCCCTGCCGGGAGTGCATCCGTACTTCTATAAGGAATATGACACTGCGGTAAGGAATTACCCGGTGAAGAGCGCGATGGCCGCCGTAGGGCTGCTGTGCGAATACGATTATCTGGGCAAGGGCGGCGACGGTCTCGCCGCCGGCCCCGATGAACTTCTTGTTGAATTAATTACCAAATTGTTATGGCTATAATAGAATGTAAGGAAGTTTCCAAGAACTTCGGACCCAAGGTTGCGCTGGACCGTGTGAGCCTTGAGATTCCGGAAGGAAAAATCTTCGGCCTGCTGGGGCCGAACGGAGCAGGAAAGACAACCCTGATTCGCATTATCAACAGAATCACAATTCCCAACGGGGGAGATGTTTACTTCAACGGCAGGCCAATCACCTCTACCGATGTGCAGAAGATAGGCTATATGCCCGAGGAGCGCGGCCTCTACCGCAAGATGAAGGTGGGCGACCAGGCTATGTACCTTGCCCAGCTCAAGGGAATGAGCGCATCGCAGGCCCGCAGCGAACTGAAGGCCTGGTTCGTGCGCTTCGGCATTCAGGACTGGTGGGACAAGAAGGTGGAGGAGCTCTCGAAGGGTATGGCCCAGAAACTTCAGTTCATAACCACTGTGGTACACAAACCCAGCCTGCTCATTCTGGACGAGCCTTTTTCGGGTTTCGACCCGGTGAATGCCGAGCTCATACGCAAGCAGATTATGAATCTCAAGGAAGACGGCGCTACCATTATTCTGTCGACTCACAATATGGAGTCGGTCGAGGAACTCTGTGACGAGATAGCCCTTATAAACCAGAGCCGGCTGGTAATAAGCGGAGGAGTCGAACAGATTCGCCGCGAGTATGGCAACAACAATGTGGAGCTGGTATATACCGACTCCGAGGGCCGTCACACCGAGGTGCTGCCCGCCACTACCGACGGAGCCCCCACGCTCAGGACATATCTTGAGAAGAGCGGAGTGCAAATCAACTCTTACCGTGAACTTATGCCCCGTATGAACGACATCTTTATCAAACTTGTAACAGGGGAGGACAGAATATGAATTTCAGGAACATTAAAATCATTATCAACCGCGAATATCTGAATCGCGTCAAGAAGAAAAGTTTCCTTGTAACCACTTTTCTGGTGCCCATACTTATGGCCGCGTTGATGCTGGTGCCTATGATTATGATGCTCACCAGTGAAGAAAAGACTAAGGTGATTGCCGTTTGTGACCGCTCCGGAATTGTGGCCGAGTCTCTGGAGGACACCAAGACCATAGATTATGTGCAGGCCCCCGATGTACCGCTCGATTCCCTTAAGAAGAATATGAAGGACTTCGGTTTCGACGCAGTCCTGGATATCTCGGAAATCAATGAGCAGAAGAGTGTTACGGCCGACCTCACTTCGGTCAATCCTATGGGCGTGGAGATGGCCTCCAATATCAACAACCGTATAGAGAGCGCAATAGAAGACTACCGCATAAATTCCTACGGAATAGAGGGTCTGTCTCAGATAATGCAGGATGTAAAGGCGGACATTAAGCTCAATACCTATACGATAGGCGAGGACGGCGAAGAAAAAATATCCGAGACGGGGGTTTATGCCGCATTCTCTATGATTCTGGGAATGATAATCTTTATCTTCGTGACAATGTTCGGCTCTATGGTTATGTCTTCGGTTATAGAGGAGAAAACCAGCAGGGTAGTGGAAGTGCTTGTGAGCTCGGTCAAGTCTACTGAACTTATGTTCGGAAAGATTATCGGCATTGCCTGTGTGGCACTCACGCAGTTCTTCCTTTGGATAGTGCTTACCTTTGCGTTGGTTGCCGGAGCATCTGCGGTTATGGGAACCGATCTTCTGAAGGATAAGAATCCTGCGCAGATGGTTGAAAGTATGGGGGTCGATGCCGCTGCGGTGGAGGAAGTGATGCCGGCCGAAGGCCCTGCGGGCGATATTTCGGTAGTGCTGGACACCATCAAGAATATGGATATTGGCGCAATGCTGCTCATCTTCCTGGTTTTCTTCGTGTTCGGATATCTGCTTTACGCTTCTCTGTTCGCCGCAATAGGGTCGGCGGTAGAGAACGAGGGCGACAGTTCGCAGTTGCAGCTGCCCGTTACCATCCCCCTTATGATAGGCTATTTTATAGCGATATATGCTTTTAAGGCCCCCGACAGTGCCATTGCCTTCTGGGGCTCTATGATTCCCTTCACTTCTCCCATTGTTATGATTGCCCGTGCTCCCTTTGGGGTTCCGGGATGGGAGGTGGCGGTTTCGATGGCGCTGCTCATTGTTACTTTCATAGTATTCGCCTGGCTGTCTGCAAAGATTTATAAGGTGGGTATTCTTATGTTTGGAAAGAAGTCAACTTGGAAAGACCTTTGGAAATGGTTAAGACAGTCTTAAAGCTTTTGCCGTTGCTGGCACTTGCGCTGTCCTGCACCTCGGCTTCGGGGGATGGCGTGCATTTTACCTGGGAGAAATTCGTTATGGACGGAAGCCGCACCGGTGCCACCGCCCCTAATGCCCAAAACGTGAAAGAGGCGCTGGGAACGGTGGAGAATACCACTTACAGCGCTCCTAACGGGAAGGTCTTTACTCAGGGATGCGTGGTGGATGCGGCATCGGCGCTCATTGCAGCGCAGGAAAAGATGAGCCGTTTGAAAGAGGTCGTAGGCTATGCCCCCAGGGAAATGAATGCCCATTTTCCCGAGAGTGAGCTCTCCAACATGACGGTGGACCTTGTTGCCCGGGAAACGGCCCGCCTTACCGGCAGGAAGGTGGATATCGGAGTTGTTAACAAGGGTGGAATAAGGGTAGATATGCCTCAGGGCGACGTTGTACTGGACGACATTGTGTCGATGTTCCCGTTCAAGAACTACCTTTGCTACGTTTCGCTGAAGGGCTCCGAACTGGAACGGCTGTTTGAATTCCTTGCCCGCCGCCGCAGGCCGGAATGCCTTTCCGGAGTCAAATTCGTGATCGATGGAAATAAGGTTGGGAAGCTTCTCATTGGTGGGAAGCCTCTGGACAGGAACAAGACCTACGGGGTGGCCACCGTCGATTTCCTGTTGGACGGAGGGGACAGCCTGTATCTTGCCAGGAACGCCAGTGAACTTATTGTTTGCGAGCAGACAATCCTGAATGTGGTAGAACCTTATATCCGCAATCTGGCGGCCGAAGGCAAGCAAATCGAGTATTGTACCGACGGTAGAATAGAAATCCTGAATCCGGAAAAGAAATGAGAAAGATAGTTTTATTGATGCTGGGCCTTTGTGTCGTGTGTTCTTGTGCCCAGAATCCGCGCAAGGGCATTGTGATTCTGCATTGCAACGACACCCACAGTCATTTTGAGGCAGAGCATTCGCTGCGGAATCTGAATCACGGTGGAGTTATTGAGCGGGCCGCGTTCATAGATTCGGTGCGCTGTGCAGAAGGGGAGGACCGGGTGCTGCTGCTGCACGCCGGCGACTTCAGCCAGGGAACTTCCTACTTTACAGAACTCAACGGCACTCTTGAAATTGAGATGCTCAATGCGTTGAAGTACGATGCCGTTGCGCTTGGGAACCACGAATTCGACAATAACATAGAGGCGCTGACCGAAAGGCTCCGCAAGCTTGAAAACACAGAAGTGCTGTGTGCAAATCTGGACCTCTCTTCTTTTGAACTGGGAAAGTACGTGAAGCCCTATGCCGTTTTTGTAAAGAACGGAATGCGGGTTGGCGTCATTGGCCTGGAGGCAAAATTGGAGGGCGTGGTGTCGGCCACAATCGCAGACCGCATTCCTCAGCTGGACAATGTTGAGGTGGTGAACAAATGGGCGGACCATCTTAAAGGTGCCGAACGCTGCGACATTGTGATTCTGCTGTCTCACAGCGGATACGACGAGGATCAGAAACTTATTCCGCAGGTAAGGAACGTGGACCTGGTGATAGGCGGCCATACGCACACTTTTGTGGACGAGATGATTTATGTTGACGACGCCGACGGCAAGCCTGTGGGCATTGTAACTGACGGCTGCTGGGGGCTGGAAATGGGAAAAGTGACCTATTGCCCGTAGCGACCTGCAATCTAAATTTTGCAAATCAAATAAAATACCGTATATTTGCCCTCCCAATGGTGCGTTGGCCGAGTGGTTAGGCGCAGGTCTGCAAAACCTGTTACAGCGGTTCGATTCCTCTACGCACCTCCAGCAAACCCCTTTAGAGACTCTCTAGAGGGGTTTTGCTTGTTCGTCCAGCACGAACGCACTCTAACGGGTGAAAGGTGGATTTTGCGTGCGACACTGTCGCACTTTTTTCGGTCTATTGCTCTTTCAGGGCAGCAATGAACTGCGGGACATCCG
>JAKSKE010000025.1 GCA_024401895.1 Bacteroidales bacterium | reverse complement strand
GTTTACGTGAACATCCAGAACCTCTATACCTTCACAAAGTATCAGGGTTACGATCCCGAAGTCGGAGCGTCTACACAGGACTCACGCGGTCTCACCTACGGTGTGGACAACGGTCGTTATCCTTCTCCTACTACATATTCTTGTGGACTTAATTTCACATTCTAAACGATGGAGGATTGCAATATGAAAAATATAATTAAAGGTATTGTCATCGCAGGCGCATTGCTAGCCACTGTTTCCTGCCAGAAATTCCTGAACCGTCCTTCGGAAGACAACTACAACACCGCCGGCTTCTACCAGACAGACGAGCAGGTGCTTCAGGGTGTAAACTATCTGTACAACTCTCCCTGGTACGATTTCTTCCGCGGTTTCTATAAGGTAGGTGAAGTAATGTCCGGTAATATGTATATGGGCGGCTCTCCCTATCTTTCCCTTACTGCAAACGGTACCGACGTCGACCTCAAGAATATGTCATATTCTCTGTGGGCCGTCAATGCACACGCAAATACCGTTATCAAGAACATCCTTGAGGCTCAGGGCGGAACAGCTTCCGAGGCCGTTAAGAAACAGGCCATCGGCGAAGCCCTCACCCTCAAAGCTCTGGCATACTTCTTCCTGGTACGTTCATTCGGCGAAGTTCCCATTATTCACGACAATGCCGAACTGCTTGGTACCGGTGAGTACAACAATGTGCCCAAGTACACCAGAGAGTGCGTGTTCGACTACATTATCATTACGCTCGAGAAGGCAATGGAACTGCTGCCCAAGAATGCATACATTGGCCAGTACAACCGTATAGACTACTATGCTGCCGAAGGACTCCTTGCAAAGACCTACCTCACCAAGGCAGGTGTGAACGGTGCTCTCAACCAGGCCGACCTTGAGCTGGCTGCCAAGTACGCAAAGGACGTAATCGACAATTCAGGCCGCAGTCTCTGCCCTAAATACAGCGACGTCTTCCGTCTCGACCCCAAGACCTTCAATGCTACGGGTGAACCCCTCATCAGCTGGCAGTGGGCTATCGACGGTGGTCAGTGGACCCGTCAGAACTCTCTCCAGAGCGAACTTATGTTCGAAGGATTCAGCGAATTCGGAGACCTCTGGGGCGGATGGGGCGGTCCCTCTGTTGACCTTGCCGATGCCTTCGGCGTGAGCGTTCTCGACGATCCTTCCACCCGTGTGGACAGCAAGGGTAACAGCATTGAACTGGACAAGCGCCGTCAGGCTTCTATAATGATGCCCGGCGACCACTACGAGTATTTCTGGACCGACCGCACCGACCCTATCTACGGCCGTACCGGTTTCAATTACATCGCAGGTATGTTTGCTACCACTCCTGCAGAAGGTCAGGCTAAGGCATACGCCGACGGTGGCCCCGGCCAGATGGAGTGCAACACCGGAACCAACTGCGTTAAGCACCTGTTCGGAGACAATGCCGACCATATTGCCGGTACCGGAAAACCCGCCGACAGAATGGCATACCAGCTTCCTACCCACATTCTCAGACTTTCCGACGTATATCTCGTATATGCCGAGGCTTCATTGCTCAGCAATAATGGCGGCGAAGCTTTGAAGGCTATGAATAAGGTCCTCGAAAGAGCTTACGGTGTGCTCAGCGGAGATCTCGACCCGGAGACATTCAATAGGAAATACGCATTACAGAGCTTGACCATAGAGGACATCTGGAAACAGCGTCGTCTCGAGCTTTCCGGCGAGGGTGACTACTGGTACGACCTTGTTCGCCGTTCATACTATCAGAGCGCAACTGTTATAAGCGAGCTCAAGAACCAGAGAAGGTCTACCTACAACGCCCTGGGCGACATCTACAAGAAATACTGGGAGTCTGGAATGACAACGTTCGAGTATGATCCCAACAGTCTCTTCTACGGAAACGGCGAAAAACCCCTCCTCGACGAGGCTCATCCCGAAAAGGGACACGTGGGAGATGACGACAATCCCAATGTGACCGTAGCCAGCTTTACCCTTCCTTTCCCTACGGAAGACGTGGTATTCAACGGCAAGGTTGCTTCCGACGCGCCGGCAGAAACAGTTGCTGTACGCGAAGTTTACAAGTATGACTTTTATAACACCACCGAGAAATGAAATCTATAAAGACAATAAGCTGCTATTTACTGGCTGTAATGATTGCCGCAGGTCTCAGCTCTTGCGATAAGGTGGATTACCCCGACCGCTACCAATCTACGGACGGAGTACCGACAATCTTCGGCGTACGCTATGCCGACTCGGACACTCACATTGAGCAGGCCTTTATGGAGGATGTTATCTGCATTATGGGCGAAAACCTGCGCAGCGTTCACGACATTTGGTTCAACGACCAGCAGGCTATCCTCAATACCAGCTACATTACCGACAACACCATTCTTGTCCAGGTTCCCAAGACTATGCCTGTAGAGGAGACCGACAAGATCTACATCAACACGGTAAGCAAGAAGACCGTAGAATACAGTTTCCGCGTGCTTCCTCCTGCACCCCGTGTACAGAGCATAAGCTTCGAATATGCCCAGGACGGAGAAGAGGTTACCATTTATGGAAACTATTTCTATCAGAAGGCCGATTCCCCTCTGGTAATCGAATTCCCCAACGCCGTAGCCGATGCCGTAGCCGACGCCGACATTACCCTTACTTCCGTTAAGGTAAAGGTTCCTGCAGGCGCCCAGACCGGTAAGGTTAAGATTACCACCGCATCGGGAACCGGAGCATCTGAATTCGTATTCCGCGATGACCGCGGTCTGCTGTTCGACTTCGACGGCACCAACGGACTCTACACAGCCAACAAGGGCTGGCACGCAGTTCCCATAGTTGAAGGCATTGGCGTAGGCGGTTCTTCCTGCATTATGATGGATGCCAGCGGCGAGACCTTCTCGGCCGACGGTGCAGACTGGCACGACGGCACCTGTCACTTCGAGTACTGGGCCGGAAACTGGCAGGATCCCGAAACCTACGGAACCTGGGACGGACGACGCCTCATCGACATTGTCGATTTCACCAACTACGGCAGTATGGTCCTCAAGTTCGAGGTTATGATACCCGAAAGCAATCCCTGGACAGGATGTCCTATGCAGATCATCTTCTCTGACGTTACCCTGGTATCCAACGGTAACGCCGGTGCAATTGATATCTACGGAAACGTTCTCGGAGGTTGCAACAATACTTACTTCAACGATGCCTCCATCTCTCTTCCCCGTTATATGTGGAGACCCTGGGCAGACGGTATGACTCATACCTCCGGCAAGTGGGTAACAGTTTCGTTCCCCATTTCAGGCTTTACATCATTCTGGAATGGCGGCAGCGCAACCGGAAAACTCACGAAGGAATCGTTCGCAAACCTCGAGCTGTTCTTTGCGGGCGGCGGAACAAGCGAAGGCAGTCCTTGCAGTCCTATAGTATATGTGGATAACATACGTGCCGTTCCGGCAAAATAACGTAAAACAGAACAAGATGAAAAATATTATCAGAATATCAGCAATAGCTTTTGCGGCCGCTCTGATTCTTGGAATCACCGGCTGTCAGAAGGTGGCACTGGACACTGCCCAGTACTCCGACGACGCTGTCACTCTTGCTTCTTATGGTCCTAATCCCGTAATGCGCGGAGGTCAGCTCCGTTTCTTCGGTTCAAACCTTCAGCAAATCGTTGAGGTGAACGTTCCCGGAGTAGAACCCATCACTGCCATCGAGGTTGTTCAAGCCGGTAAGGTAAGTGAAATCAGAGTAACCCTCCCTGTAGAAGGACCGGAAGTTGGAATCGTTAGCATTAAAGCTAAGGACGGTGCCGTTTACAAGACAAAGAAAGAGCTCACTTATACCGAGCCCATTGTTTTCGAAAGCTTCGAAGTAGCCGAACCGGCTTATCCCGGAGACGTAATCACCCTCAAGGGAGACTATATGTATCTGGTTAAGCACGTCGTGTTCGAAGGTGGTACATCTGTCGACGTACAGGAAGGCGCTACCCGCCACGAGGCCAAGGTAGTCATTCCCGCTGATGCAGTATCCGGAAAGATTATAATTTCCGACGGAGCCGAGGTCGAGAACCTTCTCTATTCCGAGAAAGACCTCACCATTGGCAAGCCTTCGGTTACCAAACTCGCCAATATGAGCGTTAAGCCCGGCGACGAAATAACCTTCACCGGAACCCATCTCGAAATGCTTCGGGCTATCAAGTTCATAAAACTCAACGAGACATTCGATCTCGATGTTTTCAATGTCGTTGACGGAAAGATTACAGTCGCTGTTCCCGACATTGCAATGGACGGTGTAATAGAGGCAGTTTCCTATGCAGGCGACAGCTTCCCCATTGTGGAGATAGAATGTATTATGCCCAGCGACGTTACTGCTACCAATGTTCCTAAGGCCGGTACACAGCTTATTTTCGAGGGAGAGGATCTCGACGTTGTCTCAAGGGTTGACCTTGCAGGTGCAGAATACTCTACGTTTGAGCTCCAGGATGGAAAGCTTATGGTTGACGTTTCCGCCACTGTAACCGATGGAAGTGCGAAACTTTTCCATTCAAATGGAAATTTCGTTGAGGCAGCCTACACAATCGTGCATCCTACTATCACCGGCGTTTCGCCTCTGGAACTCTATGCCGGTGACGAGCCTGTGCTTGTGGAAGGTACCGACCTCGACCTTGTCACTGGGGCAAAAATCGGAACCAAGGACGTTGAGATTTCAGCAAAGACAGAAACCAGTGTCACTCTTGCCACTAATGTTACTTCGGTTGGCGGTAAGGTTACACTTACGCTCGCCAATGGCGAACAGATTGTGTCCGAACAGGAAGTGAAGATGAACTACCACAGCAAGGTTATCCTGACTTCCCGTCCTGCAGGCCAGCACATTGGCCAGGAAGTTGTTCTTCAGGGTCAGAGTCTGGATCTCGTTGAATCTATCTTCATTGGCGATACCAAGGTTACAAAGTACGGTCTGCGTACTCCCGAGGAAATCCGTTTCCTCATGCCTTGGTGCAAGGTGGGTTCTTATGAACTGAAGTTCCAGCTCTTTGACGGAGATATCGAAATCCAGGCCGACCCCATTGAGGTTCTGCTCGAACAGGATATCAAGACTATCTGGGAAGGTGAGTTCACAATTGGCGCATGGGATGGCGGAATGCAGGCTCTAGCCTGGGGCGGATATGACTGGGCTACAGTCTCTGCCGGTACAGAACTCATAGTTTACTACCAAATCAACCCTGCAGGCGACTATCACCAGATTCGCGCCGGAAACGGCAGCTGGTCTGCTCTTCCTACATGGAAGACTCTGCCCGGCTCTGACGGCGACGGTAACGTTCCCGTAGAGGCAGACGGATATCTTTCAATCAAACTTGCCGATGCCGACCTCAACGAACTCGTGAACAACGGTGGTCTTGTGCTGTGCGGAGCATTCTTCACAGTTACCAAGGTTCAGCTGGTTTCAGAGATTTCTCAGGAGGTAACTCTTTGGGAAGGCGAGGCAATCGCCGACAACTGGGGTAATCAGCCTTATCTGCTCAGTGATGCGGGTCTTGAACTTGCTGCAGCCGGAGCAAAGGTAGGACAGGTGGTTAAATTCTATGTAACACCTCTTGCAGATGCCTGGAAGGTTGAGATTGTAGAAGGCCACTGGGGACCTACATATCTCAGCTACTGCTCTGTAGGAAACGACACCGAGAAAGGCAAGTTCACCGAATATGATCTTGCAGCACACGGTGGTTGTATCGACCTGACTCTTACTCAGGATATTCTCACTGCCGCGCTTACCCAGCAGTGGTGGGGAGGAACCTTCCTCGCCAACGGCGACAAGGTTAAGATTACCAAGATTACATTGCTTTAATATTTTTTTAAGTGGCGGCGGCAGCCGTGTCGCCGCCACTTTTTATTATTTTTAAAATGACAAAATCCGCTTACAGTTTACTGCTTGCTGTCGCATTTGTCTTATGCGTCGCCGCCTGTTCGAAGAATGATCCTGTTGACCCCGTGCAGGTTGACGCTCCGGTCCTTTTAAGTACCGACCCTGCCGACGGAACCGCCGACCTGGAAGGGGAGAAGCTTACCGTAAAGTTTACCTATGACCAGAACATCAAATGCAACAGTACTGCAGCGCAGCAGATAACTGTCGACAACAGCGCCGTAATTCAAAAGGTCAACGCCTATTCCACCGTACTTTCGGTAGAACTTACGGGCCTTAAGTCGGGCCAGAAGTACCGTCTTACCGTGCCGTCGGGCACCGTGGAGGGGTATAAGGAAAACCAGAAGTCCGCCGCTGGCGCTACCGTCACATTCTCTATGAAATACATAGAGCCCAAGGTGGACTACGAACTTAATCCTGTGCAAGAACTTTCAAACAGGAATGCCTCCAGGCAGGCAAAGAACGTTTACCGCTTCCTGTTAGAGCAAAGCGGAAAAAAGATGCTCTCCGGCGTGCAGAGTGAAGGCACCGCCAACAACAACGAGCACATCGACCTCATTTATTCCAAGACCGGAAAACATCCGGCACTTGCAGGCTATGATTTCATATTCCTGCAGTATTCTCCAACCCCCGCAGGTTGGAGCTGGGTTGTAAATTATTCAGATATGTCGGCTCCCATAGAACATTGGAATGCCGGCGGTCTGGTCAATTATATGTGGCACTGGAATGTGCCAAATTCAAAATCGGACTGGGAAAAGGGCGTCAACGAATACAATTTCGACGGCTATAATTTCTACAGCGACAAAACCACTTTCAGCATTACCGAGGCGCTCAAGGAAGGCACCTGGCAGAACGAGTTCATAATGAAGGATATGGAAAAGGCGGCCGGATACCTGAAAATACTTCAGGACGCCGGTGTTCCCGTAATCTGGCGTCCTCTGCACGAAGCTGCCGGCAACTATAACCTCTACGGCAAGAAGAACAATGCCTGGTTCTGGTGGGGACGCGGCGGCGCCGAGCCCTGCAAGCAGCTGTACCGCCTTATGCGCGACACCTTCGAAAAGAAATACGGTCTGGACAACCTCATCTGGGTATGGACCCTGGATGCCACCCAGGGAGCGGAAGATGAATGGGCGGACTGGTATCCGGGAGACGATTACGTAGATGTAATAGGCGTAGACATCTACGAAGACAATACCAATGCAAAAGACCGCCAGTATCAGGCTTGCGTGAATCTTGCCAAGGGCCGCAAGCTTGTGACCGTAAGCGAATGCGGCAATATTCCCGACCCGTCGAAATGTTTCGCGTCGGGCAACAAGTGGAGCTGGTTCCTGGTATGGAGCAGTGGCACAAAGGATTACCGCTACAATACCGATTCCTACTGGAAACAGGTTATGGGCTACGAGAACGTTCTCACCCGCGAAAGTATGCCATCCCTTAAATAATAAAGGAAAATGAAAGTAAATCTGTACGCTTTATCTGCAATTCTGCTGTTTGCCTTCACTTCTTGCGAAGGCTCGAAAATAGAGGAACGCACCGCACAGCCTGCACCCGTGCTGGTGTCCACCACACCTTCCGAAGGGGCTACCGGCATTGAATGCCAAAGCCAGTACAACGTGGTGTTTACCTACGACCAGAATATTAAATGCAAAACCGGCGACGATGTCCAGCCCGTCACCGTAAGCAATGGAGCAACGGTAGATAAGGTAAATGCCTATCAGAGCAAACTCACTGTTACCTTAAGCAATCTCAAGGGCAAGACCACCTATATTGTAAGCATACCTTCCGGCCTGGTGTGCGGATTCAAGGAAAATCAGCCGGCGGCCTCCGGCTCGTCGCTCAGCTTTACCACCAAGGAAACCATACTTCCTCCTCCCGTCGAGGACGAACTTCCCGTTCCCGGCGACAATGACGCCTGGAAACAGCTCGAAAAGCTGGGCCTCGGCTGGAATATGGGCAATCATTTCGACGCTTTCTACAACGGCAGCTGGGCCGGCGACAAATTCCTCTGGCCCGACGAAACCTGCTGGGGCAACCCGCTATGCACCCGTCAGACATTCACAAAACTTTACTCCGCAGGCTTCAAGAGCATTCGCATTCCCATCACCTGGCTCAACACCATCGGCGAAGCCCCCGATTATAAGATCGATGAAAAATGGATGAACCGCATCATCGAGGTAGTGGGCTGGGCCCGCGATGCCAAATTGCAAGTAATCATCAACACCCATCACGACGAAGACCACTACTACGGCAATGAATCTATGGGACACCGATGGCTGAATATCCTCGACGCCACCGCCGACCCCAAGGTGAACGAAAAAGTAAAAGACCAGATAAGGGGCTTTTGGACAAACGTTGCGCTGGCATTCAAGAACGAAGGCGACTACCTTATTTTCGAGAGTTTCAACGAAATCAATGACGGCAAATGGGGCGGCAGTTCAAACACCGACAAGCAGGCCGCCGTGCTCAACGAGTGGAATCAGGTGTTTGTCGATGCTGTGCGTGCTACCGGAGGCAACAATGCCACCCGCTGGCTGGGAGTTCCCACCTATGCGGCCAACCCCGGGCTCATCAAATATTTCAAGCTGCCGTCCGACCCTGCTTCCAGGACAATGCTTGCAGTGCATTGTTACGACCCCTACAACTACACTCTGGCCGAAGGCCTGCCGCAGAAATACTGGGGTCACAATTACAACAATCCTCAAGACGAAAAAGATCTCAGGAATGTATTCAAGTCTTTGTACGTCAATTATATATCCAAAGGAATCCCGGTTTATATGGGAGAGTTCGGATGCAGTCAGCGCGACCCTTCCAAGCCCAAGGAATGGAAGAATTTCCTATACTATCTCGAGTATTTCGTCAAATGCTCCAAGAGTTATGGAATACCCTGCTTCCTCTGGGACAACGGCAACTCCGGGGCGGGGGCCGAGCATCACGGCTACATCGACCACGGCACCGGCCAGTACATAGGTAATTCCGAGGAAGCCGTAAAGGCAATGACAAAAGCTATGAACACAACCGACAAAAATTATACACTCGATACAGTTTATGACAATGCGCCACGTTAGACTTTTCATTCTCGCGTCGCTTCTGCTCGTTTTTGCAGGATGTGGCCCCGCTCCCAAGGAGAAACTGCTTTCCACCCTCACACAGGCATCGCAGGAGGGTACACCTCTTTTCGGCCATCAGGACGACCTTATGTACGGCCATACCTGGAACGCCACCAAGGAAGACGACCACTCGCTCGAGCGGTCCGACGTTCTGTCAACCGGCGGAGCATACCCTTATGTCCTTGGACTGGACCTCGGCTGGCTCGAGATTGACAGCGACTTCAACCTGGACGGAAACGACTTCGACATTATGCGCGAGGCGGCCGTAAAGCACTACGAAAGGGGAGGAATCGTAACTGTCAGCTGGCACCTGCGCAATCCTCTTACCGGAGGCGACACATGGGACGTGAGCAGCGACAAGGTGGTTGAATCCATCCTTCCGGGCGGCGCGAAGCACGAATATTTTATGGGATGGCTGCAGAGAGTGGGCGACTACCTGGAATCTCTGAAAGATTCCCGCGGCCGTACGATTCCGCTCATCTTCCGCCCCTGGCACGAACACACCGGAGGCTGGTTCTGGTGGGGTACGGGAATCTGCACCGCGCAGCAGTACAATGACCTTTGGAAACTCACATACAACTACCTGGTAGGGGAAAGGCAGCTTACAGACCTGGTATGGGCCATATCTCCCGGCTCGGCCGACCATAACTTCGAAGCCTGGGAGGAAAGGTATCCCGGCGACGAATACGTCGATATCGTGGGCCTCGACGGGTACTGTGCCACCTATCTTCCTCAGGAGGAGGCACTGCCTCATTTCAGAGAGAAGGTTCGCACCTGCCTCGAGAGCCTCGACCGTTTCGCAAGGGAGCACGGCAAAATCCTGGCTCTCACCGAGACCGGCTACGAAGGCCTTACCTACGAAAAATGGTGGACCGAGGTGCTTGCGCCTGCAATCGAGGGTATTCCGGTATCTTATCTCCTGGTATGGCGCAATACCGACGAAATGCCCCGGGGAATGACTCATTTCTATGCCCCCTGGCCGGGCGGCCCTTCCGAGCAGGATTTCAAGGATTATGTGGATAGTGGGAAAATTAAATTGTTGAAATAATGACATTCGAAGAAAAACTGAAAGAACTCAGAGCGCAGCATCTGGAGCTCCTGACAAAAAAGAATACGCCCCGTTACGTGAACGGAGTCTATGAGCGTTGGGAAAACCCCATTGTCACGGCAGCTCACGCGCCTCTGGAATGGAGATACGACCTTAACCCCGCAACCAACCCTTTCCTAATGGAAAGAATCGGCATTCACGCCGCCTTCAACAGCGGTGCAATCAAATGGGGCGACAGTTATGTGCTTATGGTCAGGGTCGAGGCCGATGACCGGAAATCCTTCTTCGCCGTGGCCGAGAGTCCCAACGGCGTGGACAACTTCCGTTTCTGGCCACGGCCTGTAACAATGCCCGAGTATGGCGAGCCCGCCACCAACGTATATGATATGAGGCTCACCCGCCATCAGGACGGATGGATTTACGGCCTGTTCTGCGTCGAGCGCAAGGATCATTCGGCCGAAGGCGACCTTTCGGCGGCCACCGCAGCCTGCGGAATCGCCCGCACGAAGGACCTGGTGAACTGGGAGCGCCTTCCCGACCTTCAGTCCTCGACCCAGCAGCGCAACGTTTGCCTGCATCCCGAATTCGTGGACGGCAAATATGCGCTCTATACCCGCCCGCAGGACGGATTCATCGACGCCGGCAGCGGCGGTGGAATAGGCTGGGCCCTGGTGGATTCAATGGAGAACGCCGTGGTTACCGAAGAAAAAATCATCAACCTGCGGCACTATCATACCATTAAGGAATCCAAGAACGGAGAAGGCCCGCATCCCATCAGGACCGACCGCGGCTGGCTTCACCTCGCCCACGGCGTAAGAGGCTGCGCGAGCGGTCTGCGCTATGTCCTCTATATGTATATGACCGCGCTGGACGATCCTTCCAAGGTGATTGCCGAACCCTCGGGCTTCTTTATGGCCCCCGAAGGCGAGGAGTACATAGGAGACGTTATGAACGTGCTTTTCTCGAACGGATGGATTGCCGACCCCGACGGCACCGTTTACATCTACTATGCCTCCAGCGACACCCGTATGCACGTCGCCACCTCTACGGTTGACCGGCTTGTGGACTACTGTCTGAATACCGAACCCGACGGGCTGCGCACCGCTCTTACAGTAGAGAGAATAAACCGACTCATAGATTCGAACACTAAAATTTAATCCTGTATGGTTCCCTCAAAACCTACCCTGAAAGAAAAAATCGCCTATGCTCTGGGCGATGCCGCGGCCGGCGGTATAACCTGGAAGGTTATGTCCATTGCCTTTCCTCTTTTCTTTACCAATATTTTCGGCCTCACCGTTGTTGACACGGCCACCCTTATGCTGGTGGCCCGTATGTTTGACGTAGTCACCGACCCCATTATGGGCGCTCTGGCCGACAGAACCCGCAGCCGCTGGGGTACCTACCGTCCCTGGCTCATATTCGGAGCCGTTCCCCTTGGACTGGTGTTCGCGCTGCTGCTGTTCACTCCCGACTTCTCCCTTGCCGGCAAGCGAATCTGGGCATATAGCCTGTATCTGCTTATGATGGCGGTATATACCGCAGTGAACGTGCCCTATGGCTCGCTCCTTGGCGTTATGACCGACGACGACAACGAGAAGAACAAATTCTCGTCTTTCCGAATGGTGGGTGCATACGCTATGGGTTTCATAACCCTGCTGTCCTTCCCTTATCTGCAGAAGATGGTGGGCGGCACCGAAGCGCACCAGTATGCCGTATTGGGAGCTGTCCTGGGCGGAATAGCCGCCGCAATGACTCTGGCCTGCGGCCTTATGACCCGGGAACGTCTGAAGCCCGTACGGGCCGACAAATTCTCGTTCAAGCCCTTCGCCGACCTGGTAAAGAACAAGCCCTGGGTATATCTTACCCTCACCGGAATCTGCAGCAACTTCTTCAACGGTTTCCGCTATGCAGTGGCAGGCTATATGTTCACCTACTGCCTGGGCGGCGACGTCACCTTCAACAAGCTCATAATCAACTACACCGTATTTATGACTTTCGGCGAGGTGACCTGTATGATCTTCGGCGGCCTCAGCCCCGCGTTCACCAAGCTGGTAGGCTCCAAGAAGAAAGCCTTCACCTGGGCTTCTGTCATTTGCCTGGTTACGTCGGTAGCCTTCTTCTTCATTCCTATGAACCCGGCGTATATTTGGCTTATGATTCTTATGGTCATCCTCACCTCGGTTGGAATAGGCTTCTATTCTCCGCTGCTGTGGTCTATGTATGCCGACGTAGCCGACTACGCCACCCAAAAGAACGGCACTTCATCGACGGGACTCATATTCTCTTCCGGCACAATGGCCCAGAAATTCGGCTCTGCCATATCCGGCGCGCTGCTCACCCTTCTGCTGGGTGCAGTGGGCTTCTCTTCCGGCAGCGACGCAACCGGTCAGGCTGTGGTAACCATAGCCGAGGGATGCCTGCCCGCCGTACAGCAAATGATATGGGCTATCTTCTCTTTGATACCGGCCGCTATAGCCGCCATTATGATTCTGCTTGTAAAACTCTATCCTATAAAGAAATAAAATATGTCACTCAAATCTATACTTTATACTTTTGCGGCAGTGGCGGTCATAGTGTCCTGCGCTAAGCCCGCTCAAACTGTTCCTGCACTCAAGGTGCAGGGAACGGCACTGTATCAGGAAGGCTGCGACCAGCCCGTAGTCTGGCGCGGCCTCAGTTTCGGCTGGCACAACATCTGGCCCAGGTTCTATAATAAAGAGGCTGTGAACGTGCTAGTAAAAGATTGGGGCTGTCCTGTTTTCCGCGCTGCAATCGGGGCCGACGACCTTGAAGAGGTTTGCCCGTTGGGCGGATACCGCAGTGACCCGCAAAGCGCCCTCGAATGCCTTTACGCTGTTGTGGACGCAGCCATTGAAAACAACGTTTACGTTATAGTGGACTGGCATTCTCACGTGCTTCATACACAGGAGGCCGCCGAATTTTTCCGCACTGTGGCTACAAAGTACGCCGGTTGTCCCAATGTCATATATGAACTTTTCAATGAGCCCGTGAGCCAGGAATTCGAAGACAGCCGCGACTATTCAGAGCCCACACAGGAATCGCTCGACGCTTATTGGCTCAAGCTCAAGGAATATGCCCAGACCCTTATTCCTATAATTGAGGAATGCAGCGGCTGCCATCCTCTTATACTTATGGGATGTCCCCGTTGGGACCAGGCTCTCGACTGCGTGATTCGCAATCCCATAGAGGGTTACGACAACCTTATGTACACCACCCATTTCTACGCCGCTACCCACGGCCAGTGGCTGCGCGACCGCAGCGACTCCACCCTTGCCGCCGGCCTCCCGGTATTTATTTCGGAGTGCGCCGCCTGCGAAGCGTCGGGCGACGGCCCCATCGACCCCGAGGAGTGGCAGAAGTGGAACGAGTGGGCTGCCGACAGGGGAGTAAGCCTGCTTACCTGGAGCATTTCAGACAAGAATGAAACGTGCAGTATGTTCACGCCTGCGGCTTCGTCCGAAGGACCCTGGAACGACGACGTAATAAAGGAATGGGGAAAGATTTCCCGCGAGTGGTTGAAGAAATAACGATTTTTTGTGATGAAAGAATATGGTCATTTCAATGACCGGGACAGGGAATTCGTAATAACCGATCCCGCAACTCCCTGGCCTTGGATAAATTATCTTGGTACCGACGACTTCTTTGGACTTATCTCCGGCACGGCCGGTGGATACTGCTTCTGCAAAGATGCAAAATTCAGGCGTATAACCCGTTATCGCTATAACGGAGTTCCTATGGACGAAGGGGGAAGGTATTTCTACCTCAAGGACGGTGATACCGTGTGGAATCCCGGTTGGAAGCCCTGCAAGACTCCGCTCGACAGCTATGAATGCCGCCACGGTATGGGCTATTCCCGCATTACCGGCAGTAAGGACGGAGTGCAGGCGTCGGTGCTTTTCTTTGTGCCCGTGGGAATGCGCTGCGAGGTGCACAAGCTGACCCTTACAAACAACGGCGGTGGCCCTAAATCGCTCAAGCTTTTCTCCTTCCTGGAGTGGTGCCTTTGGAACGCCCAGACCGATATGGAGAATTTCCAGCGCAACTTCTCTACCGGCGAAGTTGAAATAGAGGGTAGCGTAATCTACCATAAGACCGAATACCGCGAGCGCCGCGACCACTATGCCTTCTATGGAGTGAACGCTGCCGTGCAGGGCTTTGACACCGACCGCGAATCCTTCCTGGGGCTCTATAACGGATTCGGTGAGCCCGACGCCGTTACCGAAGGCCGCCCCCGCAATTCTGTTGCTCACGGATGGAGTCCCGTGGCTTCGCATTACATTGAAGTGAACCTTGAACCGGGCCAGAGCCGCGACTTTGTGTTCGTGCTGGGATACGTCGAAAACCCTCAGGACGAAAAGTTTGCCGAACCTACCGGAAAGGAACTCAATTCCTGCTCGGCCATAATCAACAAGACTGCCGCCCGTGCAATGCTGGAGGCTCTTGACACCACCGAAAAGGTGGACGCCAAGTTCCTCGAACTCTGCCGGTACTGGGACCGTCTGCTGAACAAATTCCACGTTGAGTCGGGAGTTCCCGAGCTGGACCGTATGGTGAATATATGGAATCAGTACCAGTGTATGGTAACCTTCAATATGAGCCGCAGTGCCAGCTTCTTCGAGAGCGGCATAGGCCGGGGGATGGGTTTCCGCGATTCCAACCAGGACCTCATAGGCTTCGTGCACCAGATTCCCGAAAGGGCCCGTGAAAGAATCCTCGACATTGCCGCAACCCAGTTCCCGGACGGAGGCTGCTACCATCAGTATCAGCCGCTTACCAAGCGGGGCAACAACGACATTGGCGGCGGATTCGGCGATGACCCTCTTTGGCTCATCTTCGGCACTGTTGCATATATAAAGGAGAGCGGAGACTTGAGTATCCTCGACGAACCCGTACCCTTCGACAACCGGCCCGGCAGCGAGAAAACTCTGCTGGAGCATCTGCAGATATCGTTCGACCACGTTGCCTCGAACCTTGGCCCCCACGGCCTTCCGCTCATAGGCCGGGCCGACTGGAACGACTGCCTTAATCTGAACTGCTTTAGCAATAACCCCGACGATTCGTTCCAGACCACCGAGAACAAAACCACCGGCAGCAAGGCCGAATCTCTTATGATTGCCGGCCAGTTTGTGTTCTGCGGCCGTCAGTATGCCCAACTGTTGCAGCGTATTGGCAGGCCCGCCGACGCCGTGCTCGAGGCTGTTGCCCGAATGGAGCAGGCAGTCCGCCTGCACGGCTGGGACGGCGATTGGTTCCTCCGCGCCTACGACTACTACGGGGGCAAGGTAGGCTCCCGCGAGAATGCGGAAGGCAAGATTTTTATCGAAAGTCAGGGCTGGTGCACTATGGCTGCAATAGGCAGTGACAGCGGAATGTGCGCCCGCGCGCTCGATTCTGTAAAACAGATGATGGACTGCGAGCACGGCATTGTGCTCAACAATCCGGCCTTCAGCCGCTATTACATCGAGTACGGCGAAATCAGCTCCTACCCCCAGGGTTATAAGGAGAACGCAGGAATCTTCTGCCACAACAACCCCTGGATAATAATTGGGGAGGTTGTGAACGGCCGGGCCGCCGACGCCTGGGAGCACTACTGCAAGATTAGCCCGGCCTTCATCAAAGACCAGCGCCTGCATAAGGTTGAACCTTACGTTTACTGCCAGATGGTGGCGGGCAAGGATGCCGCGAAACCCGGAGAGGGTAAGAACAGCTGGCTCACCGGCACTGCCGCCTGGAACTGGTACGCCGCTACCCAGTGGCTCATTGGAATAAAGCCCGAATACGACGGCCTCACAATCGAGCCGGCGCTGCCGTCAGAAATCACAACCGTCAGGGTTCACCGCGTTTTCCGCGATGCCGAATACGACCTTACCATAAACCTCACGGGCAAGGGAGGAAAGCACTTCATTCCCTACAGCCCGGGAAAACATAACCTTACAATAACCATATAGTATGAATGCACTAGTCACCCTCTTGCTTGCAAGTACAATAATTCTGAACACCAACAATTCAACTATGGTCCTCAACGCCGAAACCGGTCGGGAAGCTCAAATCCTGTACTACGGTGCGGCCCTCGGTCCCAATGAAACTGCGGCCCTCGAAGACGCCGGATTCCGCGCCTCCAGCCTGTATCCCGCCTTTGGACTCAGAGGTGCCGCCGAGCCTGCGGTAAGTATGATTCAGGCCGATGGAAATCTTACTCTCGACCTTCGTGTAAGCGAGGTGTCTGCTCAAAAATGGCAGAATGGCGAAGTGCTTTCCATAACCAGCTGCGACCCGGTTTGTCCGGTAACGGTGAAGAATTTTTTCAAGACCTACGAAGCCGAGAATATAATAGAAACCTGGGTGGAAATCACCAATACCGGCAAGAAGGAATCGACCCTCACCAGATACTATTCGGGACATCTTCCCGTGAGGGTAGGCGACGTGTGGCTGTCCACCTTGTACGGAACCTGGGCCAATGAAGGCCGGGTGTGCGAGGAACCTCTGGCCCGCGGACTCAAACTCATAAAGAATATGGACGGCACCCGCAACTCCCACACTTCTCACGCCGAGGCTATGATTAGCCTGGACGGCAAACCCTGCGAGAACAGCGGACGGGTAATAGGCCTCGCCCTTGAATGGGGCGGAAACTACGAGTTGCGTTTCCAGACCAACGACAGCGACTTCCATCACGTGTTTGCCGGAATCTGCCCCGACAACGCTCCCTACACCCTGGCGAAGGGCGAAACCTTCAAGAGCCCCGCACTGGCCTACAGCTACTCTGGCGAAGGTCTCAGCGGAGTGAGCCGCAATTTCCACCGCTGGGGTCGCAAATACCGTCTGGCCCACGGCGATATTGAACGCAAGGTGCTGCTGAACAGTTGGGAGGGAGTTTATTTCGACATCAACGAACCCGGAATGGACCAGATGATGGGCGACATCGCTTCTATGGGCGGCGAGCTCTTCGTTATGGATGACGGATGGTTCGGGGTGAAGTATCCCCGGAAGAACGATTCCAGTTCGCTGGGCGACTGGGAGGTGGACCGTACCAAACTCCCCGGCGGCATAGGCGCTCTGGTGAAGATGGCCGATGGGCACGGTATCCGTTTCGGAATCTGGATCGAGCCCGAGATGACCAACAGCGTGAGCGAACTCTACGAAAAGCATCCCGAATGGGTGCTTAAGGCTCCCGGCCGCGAAAACGTTTATGGCCGCGGCGGTACCCAGCTGGTGCTGGATATGGCCAATCCTCAGGTTCAGGATTATGTGTTCGGCATTGTGGACGGACTGCTCACTCAGAATCCCCGTATCGACTATATAAAGTGGGATGCCAATATGAACATAAGCGCCTACGGCAGCCAGTACACGAAGGACCAGGCCAGGCTCGACGTGGCTTACTGGGACGGATTCGCCAGAACCTGCGACCGAATCAGGGCCAAGTATCCCGATGTTACCATTCAGGCTTGCGCCAGCGGCGGCGGCAGGGCCAACTGGGGAGTGCTGCCCTGGTTCGACGAATTCTGGACCAGCGACAATACTGACGCCCTGCAGCGAATCTATATGCAGTGGGGTACGTCGTATTTCTTCCCGGCAATAGCTATGGCTTCGCACATCAGCGCTACGCCCAACCATACGGTATTCCGCACCACTTCTCTCAAGTTCCGTTGCGACGTGGCCTGCAGCGGCCGTCTGGGAATGGAGATTCAGCCCAAGAATATGACCGATGCCGAAAAGGACTTCTGTCGCAAGGTAATCGCCGACTACAAGGGCGTGAGGCCGGTGGTGCAGTTCGGCGACATTTATCGTCTCACTTCACCCTATGACAACAAAGGCTTTGCATCTATGATGTACGTTACTTCCGAAAAAGACAAGGCTGTATTCTACTGGTGGAAGATTGCAAATTTCTATGACCAGCATTTTCCCCGTGCGGTGATGGCCGGTCTCGACCCCGAAAAGACTTACCGGGTGCACGAACTCAACCGCATAGACATTACGCCTCTTCCCTGCGAAGGCAAGTGCTTCAGCGGTCGTTTTCTTATGGAGAACGGACTCGACTTGCCGTCGTCCAACAACGTGGACTACAATATGAAGTCCGACTGGAGCAGTCGCGTGCTGTATCTTACTGTAGAATAAGCTGGTTTTTATTAGGTTAATTGCAAATTTTTTGTTAGCTTTGGGGTTGTTTCGACCTATGAAAAGTATAACAAAATTTTTGTCCGAGTACCTGAGCGCCAGGTTCATTTTTGCAATGGACCTGCTTACTTCGTTGTTTTCGTCGCTTCTGGTACTGCTCACAATGAACTTTATGTCCTCCTCGAACTGGTATTCGGGTGACTTTTCATTGTGGTGGATTGGCGGAACGCTGGTGTTCACGGCGCTGTCGATGTATCTGTTCAAGACGTCCCGGGTAATCATACGTCATATGACTCTCAGGGACATTCGGAAATATGTCCTGGGAATCCTGGTTGAGAACGTGTCATTGGGAGTGTTGCTCTTTTTTGTGAGCATTTTGAATTCCACCGTTTTGTTGGCTCTTGTTCTCAATTTCCTCCTAACGGTTGTGTTGATGCTGGGAATACGCTTTGTAATGTTCGACGCCTACCGCTACTACCGCTCCAAGCTGAACGACGTTACCCAAAAGCAGAGGATCCTGGTGTTCGGTACGTCCGACAAGTCGGTGGCTGCCGTCACCCGGTTCGGCAGTTCGAAGCATTTCCATCTTATGGGCTTCATCACTCACGAAACTGCCGACAAAGGTCTCAAGCTCGCCGGCTTTCCGGTAATGGTCTGCCGGTCCGAGGCTGAATTCAGGCGCATAGCCGAGGACCTCTCGCTGTACGCAGTACTCTTTGCCACCGATGCCGACGTCAAGGCCGAAGGCGAGCGCATTGTGAGGTACTGCTCCGCCACCGGAGTCAAGACCCTCATCACCCCGTCGGTCGATGAGGTCATCGACGGCAAGGTAATGAAGGGCGGTATTCGCCAGG
This sequence comes from Bacteroidales bacterium, assembly GCA_024401895.1. Taxonomy (GTDB): domain Bacteria; phylum Bacteroidota; class Bacteroidia; order Bacteroidales; family UBA932; genus Cryptobacteroides. Next base: position 714 of record JAKSKE010000025.1, on the reverse strand, counting down.
TCAAGATAGAAGACCTGCTGGGTCGTCCGGAAATCAAGATTTCTCTCGATGAAATAAAGCAGAACTTTCAGGACAAGGTCGTAATGGTAACGGGAGCCGCGGGCAGCATAGGTTCCGAACTCTGCCGCCAGCTGGCCGGTTTCGGAATCAGGCAGCTGGTTCTTTTCGACAACGCCGAGACCCCGATGCACAACCTTCGCCTCGAACTCGAGGCCAGGTTCCCTCAGCTCAATTTCGTTCCCGTAATCGGCAGCGTCCGCCATAAGAACCGTCTCGACTACGCCTTCCGCAACTGGAAGCCGCAGGTTGTATTCCACGCCGCCGCCTACAAGCACGTGCCCCTGATGGAGGACAACCCTTGCGAAGCCGTGTTCGCCAATGTCCACGGTTCCCGTATGGTTGCCGACAAATGCGTCCAGTACGGAGTTGAGATGATGGTTATGATATCCACCGACAAGGCTGTGAATCCTACAAACATTATGGGCTGCAGCAAGCGCCTTGCCGAAATTTACGTCCAGAGCCTGGGTCTTGCAATGGCGAAGGGCGAAGTCCGGGGCAAGACCAAATTCGTCACCACCCGCTTCGGCAATGTGCTGGGCAGCAACGGTTCCGTCATCCCTCGCTTCCGCGAGCAGATAGAGAACGGAGGTCCCGTTACAGTGACCCATCCCGACATCACCCGCTTCTTTATGACCATCCCCGAGGCCTGCCGCC
>JAKSKE010000024.1 GCA_024401895.1 Bacteroidales bacterium | reverse complement strand
TTCCAGGGCCCTCTGTTGTGGACGGGACTTTGCAGCCTAGCGAGGAATTGATTTGATGCCGCAAATCAATTATTCCGTAGTTTGCGGTGCTACCGTCAGAAACAGTATCGGACACCAAGTTGGGAAAGGCTCTGCGAGCCCCAGCCCAGTTCCAAGAACCCCTTGAAAGCTTCGCCTCCAAACTCCACACAGGCAGGGTTAAGCTGGAATGCCGGCAAAGTTTTCGTGCCCTTCTCGTTTTCCTCCTTGTTTATCATAAAGGAGACGCCGACACCCAATTTATAGTACATCGCCACGTGGGGCCATTCAGCCCACCTGTGCTTCACTTCTGCCATTATCGAGATGAAATCAAAATAAACGGAGCCTACATTCAACGCATTCTCCTTCAACGTAATGGCAGATTTGGTATGCTCGTAAGAGGTAGAGACCCCGACAGCCCAGATTTCAAGATCACCCAAATAGCGGAGATATTCCAGATTAAAGGCTCCGCTTGACGTTGAGTTGACGTTATGAGTGTCGTAGCCGAAATCGCTGCCGTGAAGATTGCTGATACCAAGCATAGTTCCCATAAGATGGTTGAATGAGCCTGCTCCATAGGAAAAGCTGATTTCATTCTTTCTGTCGCGGGTGTCGTTTTTCTCCTGCGCCGCAACAATCTGGCCTGCAAACAACGCCAGCGCAATAATGGCTATAATTCTTTTCATAAAAACAAAGATATCAAAAAAATGTCAGCGCCTGTCAGGACACTCGAATTCAATGGCCGGCCTTGCCGTATAGCGGAATTTCTCGCATACGAAATTGGGCTTCGAGACTATGCCTTCGGACTTGAAGCCTAATTTTTTATAAACTTCTCCCCCATCAGAGGAGGCAGGGTCGGCATAGGTCATAATGTCGTCGGGATTTACATCCCCGATAAAGAAGTCCAGCATCTTGCCCATTCCTCCCTGTACCCGGTAACCCGACAGCGACGCATACCTCACCCATTCGCAGGACCGGCTGCCGTCGCGCATCCGGCGCGCCGACGAAAACTGAGAAACAGCAACCAGAGTCCCCGGTTCGAGGCAGGCTTCCCCCGCCCCGGTTCTGCGCAAGGTGAACATACCGTAGCAGTACCTGCAGTCCGCGTTGCCATAGCGGTGATTCGCATCAAGAAACTGTGCCGCAACCGGTTTGGCAATGCGGCACACCTTACAGTTACGGGCAAATATGTTCTTCAGGTTTTCTATTGTTCTCCCTTTCTGGCCTTATTGAAACATTCGCGGCACAGAGGCTCATATACGTCCTTTTCGCCCAGCACCACCAAGTCCTTGCTCTTGCTCAAGCGATGGGAATGATTGGCCAGGTTTCCACACTTGACGCATATTGCGTGCACCTTCTGCACATCTTCGGCGACCGCCATCAGACGAGGCATAGGGCCGAAAGGCTTACCAAGATAATCGGTATCGAGCCCGGCTACCACAACGCGGATGCCTCTGTTTGCCAATATTTGGCAGACATCCACAAGGGAGTCGTCGAAAAACTGGGCTTCGTCAATACCCACAATATCGGTTTCAGAATCTACCGACAGCATTTCGGAAGGGCTCCCTATGGGCTTCGACTTTATGCTGTGTGAATCGTGGGACACCACCTCCACGTCGGAATAGCGGTTATCGACCAACGGCTTGAAAATTTCTATCTTCTGATTGGCGAACTGGGCACGGCGGAGCCTGCGTATGAGTTCCTCTGTCTTTCCCGAAAACATTGAGCCGCACACAACTTCTATGCAGCCTCTTTTTTTGTGGTTTTCTGCGAACATTTGATTACATTTGTAGGTTGACGTATGCAAATATAGAGAATAAATGCCGTATGGAAAAGAGCGCTCTGGAAATTTTGGAACAGATTAAATCGGAGCTCGACGAGCTGAAGGAAAAAGCCGCCGGACTTGAGCGCCGGATAAGTGAAATCGACCCGGGAAACGTGCCCCAGGAGCCCTTCGATATCCTTCTGGACGACGACATTTCCTTCGTCATACCTAAACGCCGGGAAGAACTCGGGAACGAAGAGCCTCTGTCTGCCGGTGAAATTGAACCTGTTTGCGAGCCGGAAACTTTGAGACGCTGGCAGCTGGATACTCCCGCCTCCGAGGTGCAGGACATTCTGAGCGCCATCCCCCTCAAGCAGCGCAGCATCTTCATCAACACCTTGTTCAAAGAGGACGCCAGGCTGTTTATGGACACCGTCGCAGCCTTGAATGCGATGCAGGAATTTGCACAGGCCGAACTTTATCTGCGGGAGCATTTCCCAAAATGGAAGACCGACTCCGATACGGTTTATAATTTTATGATGGCTGTACGCCGCAAGCTCAGATAATGGCAGGAAAACTCTACATAGTGCCGACACCTGTCGGGAACCTCGAAGACATTACCCTCAGGGCCATCAGGATTCTGAAGGAAGCCGACCTTATCCTGGCCGAAGACACCAGGACTACGGCCGTACTGCTGTCGCATTTCGACATTCACGCAAAGTTACTGTCCCACCACAAGTTCAACGAGCACCAGAACGTAGGGCTTATAAAGGAGAAACTTATGGAAGGGCGCACAGTCGCCCTGGTGAGCGACGCCGGCACTCCGGGAATTTCTGACCCAGGATTCCTGCTCGCCCGCAGCTGCGCCGAGGCCGGAATAGACATTCAGACCCTTCCGGGAGCCACGGCCTGCATTCCGGCCCTGGTTTCCAGCGCACTGCCCTGCGACAAATTCTGCTTCGAAGGATTTCTGCCGCAGAAAAAAGGCAGAAACACCTGTCTGGAGGCGCTGCAGGAAGAGAAACGCACTATGATTTTCTACGAATCGCCGCGACGTCTGTGCAAGACTCTGGAGCAATTCTGCGAGACCTTCGGCCCCGACAGACAGTGCTGCGTAAGCCGCGAGATCTCAAAATTGCACGAAGAGCATTTCCGCGGCACTTTGACGCAGGTTCTGGAGCATTTCCAAGCCGAAGAGCCTAAGGGCGAGATAGTTATAACAGTGGCGGGAAAAGAGGAAACGGGGCACGGGCCTCACCGCAATAAATATAAATTAGAGGAGAGAGATTATGGAGAGGGAGAACAAGAGCCCGAGAGGGAATAAGATTCCTGCATCACTCCGCTTTGGAGTGATTTGCATAGCCTTTATGATAACCGGATACCAGCTGGCGCTGTTTCTGCACAGGTCTGCTGTGCTGAAGATTGAAGCGAACCGCGACAGCCCCGACACCGTTTTCATATATACAGTCCCGTCCACTGGCGGCCAAGAGCTCACCGATAACCAAAGGCCAACGGACGGCCGAAAGCTAACGGGCAAACCCGGCCTGGAAGAAAAGAGAGCAGTACCCCGCGCAGAACCGGCGAAGCCCCGCGCGGTGAAAAAGGAAGCCGTACATTCGCCGCTGGTGAATGAGGTGAGAAAGGCCACCCGCAAGGTAAGGAACTTCCGGTTCGACCCCAACGAAGCGAGCATAGAGGAACTGCAGGAACTGGGATTCTCGCCCAAGCAGGCCGCGGCCATCGACAATTACCGGAAAAAGGGCGGCCGCTTTCACAGCAAAGAAGACTTTGCCAGAAGCTACGTTGTGTCGGACTCGGTTTATCGTCGGCTGAAAGATTACATAGACATTCCCCTGCTGGACCTCAACCTCGCCGACTCAGCCGCATTCGACCGCCTCCCCGGTATAGGCCCGTATTTCGCTTCGCGGATGGTCCGGCACCGCGGCGAACTGGGAGGATATTCCTGTCCCGAGCAGTTGTTAGAGATATACAATTTCGGGGAAGACCGGCTGCAACGCATCCGCCCGCTTATATGCTGCAGCCCGCCGGAGCCGTTCGCCCTGTGGCAGCTGGACGAAAACGGGCTGCGGCGCCATCCGCATATAAAAAACTACCGCACCGCCGCCGCAATCGTGCTGTTTCGCGAACACACTCCGGCCGACTGCCTCTCGGTACCGGCCCTGCAGCGCGCCGGAATCCTTTCCCAAGAGCAGGCCTCTGCCCTTATGCGCTGCAAAATTGCGCCGCCCCTTACCGGAAACGAATGATTGGCCGATTATTTAATTAAATTTGCACTTATGGAACGTTTGCTCAAGGATTATTCATATTACCTGAGGATTGAAAGGAAAATGTCCCCCAACACGGTGAAGGCCTACTGCCGCGACGTGCGTGATTTTCTTGTGCAGTTCGCCGATGCGCCGGCAAAGGCCGGTCCCGAAGATATAATGGAGTATTTCGGCGCCCGCAAAGATTTGCTGTCAAAGCGCTCGCAGGCCCGAATCCTGAGTTCGCTGCGCTCGTTCTACGACTGGATGCTTCTGGAAGAAACGGTTCCGGCCAACCCCTGCGACAGGGTCGATGCCCCTAAGCTCGGGAAATACCTTCCGGCCGTGCTTTCAGTGGAGGAAGTGAGCGCCATTCTGGGGAGCGTACCCGGCAACGTAGAGACCGGGCTGCGCGACCAGGCGATTCTGGAAGTGTTGTACGGGTGCGGACTGCGGGTGTCGGAATTGTGCGCCCTCAGAATCTCCTGCATATACCTTGAGGAAAATTTCCTGCGAATAATAGGCAAAGGCAACAAGGAAAGGCTGGTGCCATTTGCTCCGCTCACCGGCGAGGCAATCCGCAACTGGCTGGACTCCAGACCTCCCGCAGCCGCCCCGCAATGGGATGACTATGCTTTCCTGAACCGGTTCGGAAAGCCCCTGAGCCGCATTTCCGTATTCAATCTGGTAAAGAAATACGCCCTTCTGGCGGGCATTACAAAAGAAATCTCGCCGCACACATTCAGGCATTCCTTCGCCACCCATCTCATAGAAAACGGAGCCGACCTCAGAGTGGTGCAGGAGATGCTGGGCCACGAGAGCATTCTTACCACCGAGATATACACTCACATTGACAGCCGCACCTGGCAGGCCTCGATATTGCGGCACCACCCCAGACGGTTCAAAAAAAATTGATATATTTGCACTTGTATGAATAACAGATTTCTACTGATACTGAGCCTCTGTCTGCTGGTTTGTTCCTGCGACGACCACAAGAACCGGGACTACGACCGTGTATGCATCCTTTACTCGGTGGCGAAGAACAGCCTCAACTATGACCTCAGGGAAGACGTCTATGACCTGAGCGAGGTGTCTGCCGGCGCATACGTACCGTACTGCAATTCCCACCAGGCAATGGTTGTGGTAGGGCATTTCAAGACTCCGCAAGGCGCATTCATACTTAACATATACCGCAACAAGAGCGGGCAGGTAGTGAGGGACACCACATTCTATGAAGACCCGACCGCCAAGCTCACCGACCCTGAAGTAATGCGCAACATTCTTCTGCAGGTGAAGCAGAAATTCCCGTCCCAGCACTATGGAATGGTACTTTCGTCCCACGGCTCGGGTTGGATTCCAGCGGGAAAATACAACACCCCTACAGACCGAGAAAGCCTTCTGCTGTATTCCTTCGGGCAGGAAGTTGACGAATCGGGCAGCACCGAAATGGACATTACCGACCTGCCGCACGGCATTCCTTTCCATTTGGACTATATGCTGTTCGACGCCTGCCTGATGGGGAATATCGAGACTGTCTATGAACTGAAGGACGTTGCAGACCAGATTGGGGTGTCGGCCACCGAAGAACTCACCGACGGATTCGACTACCTTCGGCTTGCCAGCCGTCTTCTGATACCCGAAAAGCCCTCCCCGACAGATGTCTGCAAAGACTATATCGAGCAATACAAAGCGCGCAGAGGAGATGAACGTTCGGCCTGCATCTGCCTTGTAGAAACGTCGGCCCTGCCCGAACTCGCCGCAGTCTGCAAAGAACTGTTCGCAAAATACCGGCAGAATCTGGACAAGCTGAATCCCGACAAAGTGCAGCGTTTCTTCCGCCCCGACGGCACCTCAGACCACAACTGGTTCTTCGATATGGAAGACATTGCCAGACAGGCCGGTATGGATGCCTCTGACTTTTCGCGCATCTCCGGAGCCATAGGCCGCTGTATAATTTATAAAGACAACACCGAAAGCTTCCTTCCCGGGCTCAACGGTTTCAAATTCGAGCACTTCTGCGGACTCGGAATGTATCTGCAGAACTGCGGGCTTGAAGAATTTGACAGTTTCTATAAAAAACTGCAATGGAACAAGGCCACCGATTACGTAAAATAACTTGTTAATTCATAGAATTTTCCTATCTTTGCCGCGCATTTTAAAACCATATGGTTTTGGTGCAATGGGAGCCCGGCTTGCTCCGGGCTTGAGTAACACTTTTTAAACAATTCAGAAATGCAGCATTTTGAACTCAAGGGCCAGATCCGCCAGGTTGGAAACAAGGCCACAATCAAAGCATTCCGCAGACAGGGCCTCGTTCCCTGCAACCTTTACGGCGGAGACACACAGAACGTTCTCTTTACAGTTAGCGAGAAAGAGCTCAACGGACTTCTGTTCACCCCTTATTCACACATCGTAGATCTCGACCTTGACGGTCAGAAATACACCGCAGTTCTTCACGAACTCCAGTTCCACCCCGTAAAAGACAACTGCCTGCACGTTGATTTCCTTGCAGTTGACGAGGTTAAGCCCATTAAGATTGACGTTCCCATCGTTATCACAGGACACTCCATCGGCGTTCAGCAGGGTGGTAAGTTCTATCAGAAGGCCCGCGCCATCAAGGTGAGCGCAACAATGGCCAACCTGCCCGACGATCTCAAAGTTGACATCACCAACCTTAAGCTCGACAAGAAGATCAAGGCCGGAGACCTTAAGTATGAGGGAATCACCATCGTCACCGACAAGGATGCCGTTATCTGCAGCGTAAGCTCTACACGTAACAGCGTTGCCTCAAGCGAGGAAGGTGCCGAATAATATTCCAGCCAGAAATGCCGGGAAGCTATCTTATAGTAGGATTGGGGAACATTGGCCCCGAATACGCTTCCACAAGGCACAATATGGGATTTATGGTATTGGATGCCTGGGCTCAGGCATCCGATACTGTTTTTGAGTCCCGACGTTACGGTGACCTTGCGGTTCTGCGCATCAAAGGACGGGAGTTCTATCTCCTGAAGCCATCGACCTATATGAACCTGAGCGGGAATGCCGTCCGCTACTGGCTGGGCAAGCTGCCAATAACCGAAGAGAACCTTATGGTAATATGCGATGACCTGAATCTGGAATTCGGTGCAATACGGCTCCGCAAGAAAGGCAGCGACGGCGGACACAACGGGCTCAAGAACATTATCGAGGCCATTGGAACCCAGGAATTCGCAAGGACAAGGATTGGCATAGGCAACGATTTCGAAAAAGGGAATCAGATAGACTTTGTAATTGGCGAGCTCACGTCCCGAGAAAAGGAGCAGGTTGATACCATTGCCCAGAAAGTGATAAAAGGCATACAGACTTGGGCGTTTGAAGGGGCTGATAGAGCTATGAACGAACTGAATACAAGGGCAAAACAATAACAAATACTTATAAAAAATTTATTTTTCCCTTAAAGATTTGGATAGAATCTAAAAAAGATTTATCTTGCGAATTGTTAAAACTGTAATGATAACTCTTTTATTAACATTTAAATACTAAAATCATGAAAGAACTCGTAAACAAAATCAACGGCAACATTGAGGTTTTCAAAGCTAATGCCGAGGCTCAGGTTGTTAAAGGTAACAAAGCTGCAGGTGCACGCGCTCGCAAAGCCGCTCTCGAGCTTATGAAAGACCTTAAGGAATTCCGCAAGGTTTCTGTTGCTGCCAGCAAATAATTTTGATTTTTTCAAAATTCTATGCAACGTTTATAAACCGAGCTGCATCTATATTGCAGGTTTAGGTTTTAGTACACGTCTAAGGGTCGAAGGCCGCGAGGTCAACGGCCCTTTGCTTTTTTTGTGTTCTCAATTTTTATTAACTTTACTGAATCAAACAGTAAATCAGTGACCCGTCTGAACCGAATAATTCTGCTGGGATTGACATTGGCAATGCTTTTTCTTCCCGGACCTGCAGGTGCGGCTCCCCAGGAGCGCAAAGTGCTGGTCGTTCCCGTCGAGTTCAGCAATGTCGGGTTTACCTATGACATAAATAAAATAGAGGACTTTCTGAATGCCGGCAATTTCAACTTCGAAGATGCCGACGGCAGTGTGTCGGAGTATTTCTCGGACCAGTTCGGCAGTTCCCTCAGGCTTGAATTCTGCCTTGCTCCCGTTGTAACTCTCTCCAGAGAAAGGGCATACTACGGCGGGGACAATTCCCTGGGCGAAGACAGCCGGCCCTACGAAATGGTTAAGGAAGCCTGCGGCATCCTTGACGGCGTGCTGGACTTCTCCTCCTTCGACAACGACGCCACCGGACTTGTCCAACACCTTATATTTTTATATGCCGGCGAAGACGAAGCCCTGGGCGGCCCTTCGGAATGTCTGTGGTCACAATGTCTGTCCCTCAAGGAGCACGGCGGCACCGTAGAGTTTGACGGTGTAGCCATAGATATCTTCGCCTGCACTTCCGAACTCGGAGCAGAAGGCAAATTGTCCGGCATCGGAAGGTTCTGCCACGAACTGCTTCATACCTTCGGGCTACCCGATTTCTATGACAACTATATTCCTCAGGAAAAGGCCTACTACAGCGCTGCACTGTGGAATTTCACTTCCATTATGGACGGCGGATGGCGAAACAACGGCGAGCATACTCCCCCGGCTCTAAATGCCGTTGAAAGGTACCTTCTTGGGGTCGGGCCCGAAACCGAGCTGCAAACCGGGACCACCAGCCTCTACCCAATTAGCGAAGGCGGAGCCTATGCCCGGCTGGACTGCCCCGAGCAGGGAGAATGCTTCCTGTTCGAATGTCGGCGTCAGAGCCAATGGGACCGTTTCATAGGAGGAGAAGGTATGCTCGTCTATCACTTGGACCGCACCGGAAGGGAAGTCGGCGAACATCGCGGCATCAAATGCAGCGCATCGACTCTTTGGGATTTCAATCTGGCCAACATCTTCCCTTCGCACCAATGCATTGACCTTGTAGAGGCTTCCGGAAAGTCTGACCGGATACTCCGGAGCCACTCAATAGGAGCCAACGATCTACCGGATATCTTCTTCCCAACCGGCGGAAAATCGTTCGGACCATATACCAATCCTGAATTCAAGAGTTGGTATTCCGGAAACCTGGGGCTGTCGGTGAATCAGATTTCTACGGGTTCTTCGGGGCGGATAGAGATTAAAGTGGGCGAGGAGTCCACCGCGATAGACCGTATGGAAGTTTTTCAGGATGCGGTAATCCTGGACTGGACCTGCAAGCAGGGCGGACTGTGCAAAATCACTTTGGATTCAGACGTTGCCGCCCCCATAGTGCTTCCCAGAAAAGATTTCACCTATTCCTATATGCTCCAGGGTCTGGAACCGGGATCGACGCACGAAGTCACAGTGACCGACTCCAACGGTTATTCGGTGAAAACCACATTCACCACCCGGAACTTCGACGGACACTCGCGTCCAAGGATACTTACCGACAGTTTCCAGAGAGACGACCAGGGTTTCATCAAAGCCGGCAGCAGGGTTTGCCTGCGGCTCGAGAATGCCCCGGGAGAAAAGGTTTTCTGGTTTGCCGACAACCAGCCTCTGGTACCCGATTCCGACGGCAGGGCCGTTATTGAACGAAGCGTTACCCTGAAGGCCAAGATATTCCGGGTTGATTCCCAGACCTTCACCATAATCAAAGAACTGAAAGTCCGATGAAAAAGCTGCTCCTCCCCTTCCTGATGTGCTTTATGCTCTGCTCCTGTGCCCACACGGAGCCGTCGGCCCCTTTCATTGACTCGGACACGATACAACTTCTCATTGCCGGCCGCAGCATTCTGAACTACAACGCCTTGGACTGCCAGAAATCCTACGATTCCCAGAACAACGAATTTACCGTATGCACCGACGACGGCTGCCGCTATTACTCTATACGCCTGAGTCAGATACCCGGCTCGGAGCATCAGCAGGTGATATCGTACATTGAATGGACCACAACCTTGGGAAGCCTGCGGTCAAAAAACAATATCGTCCTTGACGTTGTGAAAATCAAGGACGATAAAATATGGTTGTGGAATGCAGCGCAGCAGGTCGAAGCCTGCGTACAACTGATTCGGTAACCAAACTTCTAGTATGACATTGCAATTGCAATGAAGTCGTCTGCCTTGAGGGCTGCGCCGCCTATGAGGCCGCCGTCAATGTCCTTCTGAGCAAACAGTTCCTTGGCGTTTGAAGGCTTGCAGCTGCCGCCGTAAAGAATTGTGGTATCTTCGGCTACCTGCTCACCGAATTTCTCGGCCAGGGTGCGGCGGATGCAGGCGTGGATTTCTTCGGCCTGCTCGGCGGTTGCGGTCTTTCCGGTTCCGATTGCCCATACAGGCTCATACGCAACGATAATGTTTGCCATCTGCTCGGCTGTAAAGTTGTAGAGGACGTTCTTGATTTGCTCCTGGCAAACGGTGAAGTGCTCCCCTGCCTCTCTTTGAGCGAGATTCTCGCCTACGCAAAGGATAACTCCAAGACCCTGTGCGAGAGCAAGTTTTGTCTTCTCCACGAGTTTCTCGTCGGTCTCGCCGTAATACTGACGGCGCTCTGAGTGTCCGAGAATAGTCCACTGGCAGCCGACAGATTTGAGCATAGCGGCAGATACCTCACCGGTATAGGCTCCGCTGGTATGGTCTGCGCAGTTCTGCGCAGAAAGCTGAACCTTGGATCCTTCGACAGCCTCTGCCACACAGCACAGGTGTGTGAAGGGAGGAGCAATGATAAGTCCTACGTTTTCGGGGGTTTGTGCGGCTTTTTCAGCCACTGCCTTTGCCAATTCTACACCTTCCTGTACGGTGGTGTTCATTTTCCAGTTTCCTGCAACGATTTTCTTTCTCATATAAGTTTTGTTTAAAGAATTCTTATTTTGTTTGCGATGCAAATTTAGTAAATTTGTAGGCTTTAATGAATATTGAAAATGAAAAATTTTGTAGAGGAGCTAAAGTGGCGGGGAATGATTCACGACATCACTCCCGGAACCGAAGAAGAATTGAAAAAAGGTCCCGTGTCGGCTTACGTAGGAATTGACCCCACAGGCGATTCACTGCACATCGGGCATCTTGTAAGTATAATGATTCTCAAGCATTTCCAGGCTTGCGGCAACAAGCCGTACGCTCTTGTGGGAGGAGCCACCGGAATGATTGGAGACCCTTCGATGAAGAGTCAGGAAAGGAATCTGCTGGACAACGAAACCCTCGAACACAACGTTAAGTGCATCAAGGCCCAGCTTTCCAAATTCCTGGATTTCAACAGCGAGGCTCCCAACAAGGCCGAATTGGTAAACAACTATGACTGGATGAAAGACTACAGTTTCATAGACTTCACCCGCGACATAGGCAAGATGATTACTGTGAACTATATGATGTCCAAGGACTCTGTAAAGAAGCGCCTGAGCACCGAATCCCGCGAGGGAATGTCGTTCACCGAATTCACATACCAGCTCCTGCAGGGCTATGATTTCGTTTATCTGTACGAGAACTACGGAGTCAAGCTCCAGTTGGGAGGCGCAGACCAGTGGGGAAACATCACCACCGGTACCGAAATGATACGCCGCCGCAGCGGAGGCGAAGCCTATGCCCTCACCTGCCCCCTCATTACCAAGGCCGACGGCGGCAAGTTCGGCAAAACCGAGAAAGGCAACATCTGGCTCGACCCCGAGCGCACGTCACCCTACCGTTTCTACCAGTTCTGGCTGAACGTAAGCGACGACGATGCCGAAAAATACATTAAGATTTTCACCCTCCTGGACCGCGAAACCATTGAAAGCGCCATTGAGGAGCACCGTGCAGACCCAGGCCAAAGACGCTTGCAAAAGCTTCTTGCAAAGGAAGTTACAATAATGGTACACTCCGAGCAGGAATATGAGAAAGCAGTTGCGGCATCGGGAATGCTCTTTGGCAAATCGACCTCGGAGCAACTGCGCCAGCTGGACGAAAAAACCTTCCTGGACATCTTTGACGGAGTTCCCACATTCGAACTGGAACGCAGTGCCCTTCCCATTGGAATCCTCGACGCCCTGGCCGTGAACACATCCATCTTCCCTTCCAAGGGAGAAGCCCGCAAAATGATTCAGGGCAACGGATTCAGCCTCAATAAGGACAAAGTCACCGACATTGCCTATGAACTGAGCGAGAAAGATATCGTTGACGGAAAATATATTCTTGCACAGAAGGGCAAGAAAGATTATTATATCATAAAAATCAAGTAGATGGACAAACCTGCAAGCACCCGACAGCTCAAGGTTGCCCGTGAGCTGCAAAGAGACCTTGCCGAAATCATTCGCAGCAAGGGTATGGCTGTTTTCAACGGAGCTATGGTTACCGTAAGCGAAGTGAGGGTGAGCCCCGACTTGAGTTTCGCCAAAGTGTTCGTAAGCATTTTCCCTTCCGAGAAAGCCTCCGCCGTTATGAAGATTCTCGAAGACAGCACCCGCACATTGCGGGGAGAACTCGGCCACAGGGTGGCCAGCCAGCTGAGGATAGTGCCCGAACTGTACTTTGTCCTGGACACTACCCTGGACTATGCCCAGCACATCGAAGAGCTTCTCAAAAAATAAGGTAATATGAATCTCCTCCTTCCAATAGGCGCCGCCGTTCTGTTTGCCGCTCTGGTATGCGTCATTGTCATTCTGGCAAACAAAAATATGCAGGCCGGCAAACTTAACGTGCGTCTCGAGGGAGAAAAGAAGCTCCTGGAGGACAGGCTTGAACTGCAGGAGCAGTCTTTCAAGGCCATTGCCGACGAACGCGAAAAAACCTTCGAAAGCCAGCGCAAGCAAATGGAGGAAAGTTTCAAGTACCTGAGCGAGCAGAACAGCGCAGGACTCCGCCGGCAGAGTGCCGAGTCCATTTCCGAACTTCTGAAGCCAATTCAGGACAAGTTCGAGATATTCGACCGCACCATGCGGGAATCGCAGGTTAAAGACGGCGAACGCAGTTCTGCAATGATGGAAGCCGTAAGGCAGATGATGGAGCGTTCAAAATCGGTTGGGGACGAGGCCCGCAACCTTGCGAATGCACTCACCGGGCATTCCAAGCTTCAGGGCGACTTCGGGGAGATGCTCCTTACCGACCTGCTGCGCAATTCCGGTCTTGAGGAAGGCGTGCAGTACAGCGTGCAGAGCGTTATGTTCGACGAAGCCGGGCACGAGATAAAGAGCGACGCGGGCAGGACAATGATTCCCGACGTAATTATCCACTACCCCGACGACAGTCACGTGATTGTAGATTCCAAGGTAAGCCTCACTGCATTTGTGAATTATTGCAACTGCGAGGACACCGTCCAAAGAAAGCTTTATGCAAAGCAGCACATCGAATCTATAAGCCGCCACATAGATGAGCTGAAGGCCAAGGATTACAATTCATATCTGGAAGACGGTCAGCGGAAGATAGACTACAACATAATGTTCATTCCAATAGAGAATGCATTCAGGCTTATGCTGGAGGAAGAGCCCGTGCTGTGGCAGAAGGCCAAAGACTCCAAGGTGCTCATTGTGAGCCAGCAGACCCTTATGATAGTCTTGAATATGATTCTCATAAGCTGGAGGCAGCACGACCAGCAGAAGAATATTGCCGAAGTCTATAAAACCGCCGAGGAACTTATGAGCCAGCTGAAAAGCTGGATGAGTGCATTCGTAAACGTGGGAGAATACCTCGGGAAAGCCCAGAGCGCTTACGATGAATCCAAAAGGAAGCTGAGCGAATCCAATCAGTCGGTAATACGTAAAATCGACAAACTGGAACATCTCAAGCTATCTCCCAAGCGCTCCAACGCAAAAATAAAAGCCGGCGCAAGAATGGTTGCCGGCCAGGAATCGGTTATTCCGAACGAACTCGCCCAAGGTCTGGATTCCTGACAGCGGCCAGCGCCACCGCAAGCCCCACAAGCGCAACGCCTGCACAGGTGAGCAGAATGTCCAGCGGGCTTATGATTACCGGATAGGCATCTATAAGAAAATTGCCCGGCATCTTTACAATGCCGAAACGTTGCTGCAGTACACACAGCCCGATTCCCAGCACCAGACCTGCGGCAAGACCCGACAGGGAAATGAGCCAGCCCTCCAGCACAAAGATACGCCGTATGACCTTTGGAGCGGCTCCCAGGGCACTCAAAGTACGGGTGTCCTCCTTCTTTTCAATGATGAGCATCGTTAGCGAGCCGAAAATGTTGAAGGAGATTATTACAACCACAAAGAGAAGGATGAGATAAACCGCCATCTTTTCGTATTTCATCATACGGTAGGTCTCGGGGTGCTGGGCAGTACGGTCCAGGAGCCTGTATTCCTTCCCCACCTTGCGGGACAGTGTACGCACAGCGCGCCGGGATTTGTCGGAAAGCCGTATTTCCAGACCGGTGACTTCATCGTCGCACAAACACAGTTCCCTCATTACTTCGATTGGCAGGACCAGCAGAGTGCGGTCGGTGTCGGTATTCAGGGACACCACGCCCTCGGGAAAAACCACCGCCGTATTGAGCGACGATACCGGATCTGCCATTGAAATACTGCGCTCGCGGTTGGGGTAATAAATTTCGAGTTTGTCTGAAAAATGCGGATGGGCCCCGAGTTCACGGGCCAGAGTCGAGCCAAGACAGCACTGCCAGAGTTCTCCGAAACGCAGTTTCAGTTCCCCTTCGACTATATGGCGTCCCAAGGCTGAAACCTGCTCGTATCCCTCGCCCACACCTCTTGCCAGAGCCACGCTCTGCCTTCCGGCATAGGAGACAAATACATTCTCGGAAATTACCGGCAGTACGCTCTGCACCGCAGGATCCTGCTCCAGCGCAGGAACCAAATCGGCCGGGGGCGCAAAGAACTTCCCTTCCTGCGGCACCAGCAGCAGGTCGGGCTCGAAATCCCCTATGGTTCTGTCCACCAGGTCGGAAAAACCGTTGAACACCGAAAGAATCATTATGAGCGCCGCTGTACCTATAGCCATACCGGCTGCGCTGATAGCCGATATCACATTTATTACGTTATGCGATTTCTTGGCCGGCAGATACCTGAGAGCTATGAACAGGGGCAGCTTCATACGTTGCAAATATAACAAAAAAGGTTGGTCTCCTGCGGCCAACCTTTTTTCAATCCGAATCGCGGATTAGAATTTGTCTTCTGAAGACACTGTGAGTTTCTTACGACCGTGTGCACGACGCGCTGCGAGGACTCTGCGTCCATTGGGAGTGCTCATACGCTCACGAAAACCGTGCTTGTTGACTCTCTTGCGTCTTGAAGGTTGGAATGTTCTTTTCATATCTTTTAATTTTTGATTCGATTAGGGAGTGCAAAGGTAATTTTTTCCAATCTCAATTACAAATTTTTCTTTGAAATAATCGTCTTTCTGCCACTCAGAAATTTTCCAACTGCGAATATTCCGGCTGTCAAGCTTGAACCGACGCATCAAGGACTCGATTTCGAGGTCGATTTCTCCCCCTTTGAGATACAGAATGCTGCGGTTGAACTTGCCTTTTGCCCAGGGATAGAAATTCTCGAGGGAGGTTACGGCGCGCGAAACCACAAAATCGTACGGGCCTTCGAGACTCTCTGCCCGGCAGTTGCGGCAATTTACATTTCCAAGTTCAAGCCCGGAAACGACCTCCGATGCCACTTTTATTTTCTTTCCTATGCTGTCGCACAAGGTGAAACTGTCGCGGGGCGAAACCATAGCCAGCGGAATGCCGGGAAAGCCCCCGCCAGTCCCAATGTCGAGAAACGACAGGCCCGTATTCCGCACTCCGGGATAGAAAATGTCCATATAACGGGCTATGGCCAGGGAATGCAGAATATGATGGGCGAAAATATCCTGTGTATCCTTCCGCGAAATAACGTTTATTTTTTCATTCCACTCGAGCCATATAGAAATGGCCTTCGAAAAATCTTCCTCCCTATACTCCATTGTCTTCTTTCATTTTATCTATCAGCGCCTTGGCACGGCGAATGCGGGTTCTTACGGTATTCAGTTCCAGACCGGTCTCTTCGGCAATCTCCTTGTACTGCATACCTTCCACCATTCTTTTCAGGGCAATTTCCCGGTAGAGGTCGGGCAGGCCCTCGATACAGGACCGCAGCCGCTGCTCGTCTTCGGTCCTGATTATGCTGTCCAGCGGAGTATCCAGTTCATCGGGAACCGAATCAATCACCGATATGGATTCTCTTTCGTCGTCCAGATAAGTGTATTTACGCCTTTCGCGGCTTTCCTGCTGCAGCATATCCAGCGCAGAGTTGCGCGCTATAGACTTGAGCCAGGTGGAAAAGCGGCTCAGGGACGGATCGAAGGTACCTATGCGCCGGAAGGCTTTCTCGAAGCTGTGCGAACAGATATCCTCAATATAAAAGTCATCCAGGTTCTTGAACGTAGACTTTATATAGGCGCGAAGCGACTCTATATGGGTGTCCCAGAGTTGCGTGAAAGCGGTTCCGTCACCCGCAATCGCAAGTTTTACAAGCTCGTCAATGGGCTTCAAGCCAGTCTTTTCCATAATTGCATTCTACCGTTAAAGGAACCGAAAGGGATACTACGTGCTCCATCTGGGAAACCAGTATCTCCCTAACTCTGTCTATTTCTTCCGAGGGCAGTTCCAGCACCAGTTCATCGTGCACCTGAAGCACCATCCTGGCCCTGAGACCAGCCTCGCGTATTTTCCTGTCCACCCCAATCATTGCAAGCTTTATTATGTCGGCGGCCGAGCCCTGGATGGGGGCGTTGACCGCATTCCGCTCGGCAAAGGCGCGCATCTGCGCATTATGCGAGGTGAGGTCGGGCAGATATCGGCGGCGGCCGAAAATGGTCGTCACATACCCGTCGTCGCGGGCCTGCCTCAAGGTACTGTCTATGAACGAACGTATGCTGGGGAACGATTCGAAATAGTCGTCAATAAGTGATTTGGCCTGCGAACGGGAGCACCCCAGCCTCTGGGCGAGCCCGAAGGCCGAAATGCCGTACATTATACCGAAATTCGCCGTTTTAGCCGCTCTGCGCTGATCAGGAGTCACAAGGTCGATTCGGGTGCGGAAGATTTTGGCGGCGGTTGCGGCGTGGACGTCGGTTCCATCGCGGAAGGCGGCGCACAAATGCTCATCGGCGCATAGGTGCGCCATAATTCTCAACTCAATCTGAGAGTAGTCGGCCGACATTATTACGGCACCGGGGGTGGAAGGGACGAAGGCTTTTCTGATTGAACGGCCCTGCTCGGTGCGGATGGGGATATTCTGCAGGTTAGGATTGGAACTGCTGAGCCGGCCGGTTGCAGTAAGTGTTTGATTGAAAGTAGTATGCACCCTTGAGTCGGCCGGGTCAACATACCCCGGGATAGGCTCGATGTAAGTCGAAAGCAGCTTCCGCAGAGCGCGATAATCCAGAATCGCCCCGATTATGGGACTGCGGTCCGACAGTTCGCTCAAGGTCTGTTCGTCGGTAGGCCAGTTGCCGGACTTTGGCTTGCGGGCCTTCGGGTCAAGCTTGAGTTTCTCGAAAATCACCTCTCCAACCTGTTTCGGAGAAGCCACATTGAGGGTCGGAACCCCTGCAAGCCCGCGCACCTGCGCCTCCTTCTCCAACATCGAACTGCGCAAGCCTGCCGTAAAATCCCGGAGCACCTCCATATCTATGTTCACCCCGGCCTGCTCCATACGGGCCAGAACCATAACCAGAGGCTCTTCAATTTCGTCGTAGAGCCGGGTCATACCCTTTTGTTCGAGTTCGGCCAGGAGAATGTCGGCCAGAGGGCAGAGGGCGGCGGTTTCCAGACTCAAATCCACTGGCTGCACGTCGTCGAACAGGGAAAGGGAAACGGGCTGAGCCTGCCCATCCGGGTCGAATCCAAGATAAGCGCTGCAAAGCTGCTCAAGGTTATGACTTCGCTCGGGATTGAGCAGATAATGCATTATTTCTACGTCCTGCAAAGGACCTGCGAGTTCGATTCCGGCAGCGTGCAGAGCATTGATCTGAGCTTTCATCGAAGCTCCGGCCTTTATTACCGACGGGTCTTCCAGCAACTTACGGAAAGCTTCGGCAGGGCCGCTGGCAACCTTGTCCCCCGAAGCGGCGAACAGGGTTCCTCCGCTGTACCGGATTCCGATTCGGGCGGCGGCTGGCAGGTCTTCGGGATTGACCTTGGAGAACTCCACCTTCTTTACCGGAAGAGTCCGGGGAGTTGCGTCGGATTCGCCTTTCGCATCGGCCGCAGAAGCGGCGCGGGGAGCCAGGGTTAAAAGTTTTTTTCTTAGCGAGCCAAACTCGTAAAGGTCAATCAGCGCATTAAGCCGGGGGCTGAGGCAAACGGTGTTGGCCATCTGCTCTGCCGTTACGTCCAGCGCAATGTCGGTCTTTATTGTAACCAGTTCCTTGCTGAGCGCGATATGGTCGCGGGCGCTCCCGAAGAGTTCTCGCTGGCGCGGCGTAAGTTCATTCAAATGTTCGTAGATTCCTTCCACTGAATGGTATTTGGACAGCAGTTTCGACGCCCCCACAGGACCTACCCCCTGCACTCCGGGCACGTTGTCTGCCGTGTCGCCGCAAATTGCGAGAATGTCTATCACCTGGGAAGGATTCTCTATCCCCCACTTTCCGCACACCTGCTGCGGACCAAGAATCTCATTCTCCCCAGCCTTGCCCGGCCGGTACTGGAAAATATGGCCGCCGACCAGCTGTCCGTAATCCTTGTCGGGGGTGACCATATAGACGTCCATTCCCTGCGCGGCGCTCCTGAATGCCATTGAGCCTATGACGTCGTCGGCCTCAAACCCGGGAATCATTAGCACCGGAATATTCATTGCCTGTACAATGGCGGTAAGCGGCTCAAGGGCATCTATGACCAGCTGCGGGGTTTCGGCCCTGTTGGCCTTGTACTGCTCGTAGAGTTTATTGCGGAAGGTTCCTCCAGGAGGATCGAAAGCCACAGCGATATGAGTGGGGCGTTCCCTCTCCAGAAGTTCCACCAGATATTTCGTAAAGCCGAAAAGGATAGAAGTGTCCACCCCCTTCGTATTTACCATCGGCCTTCCCAGGAAGGCATAATACATCTTAAAGATTAGAGCGTGCCCATCGATAAGGAAAAGTTTCATCAGAATTCCTTTCTATTGGTCTTTTGGTCTATGCCCTCCTTCAAACATTCGTACATCCCGCGCAGGGTCCCCGAAACGGAAGAAGTGTTGGGCATATCTTCTTCTCCCATTTCATACTCGACACGCAATTTTATAACTCCTTTTTCAATTATGTCCACAAGCTGTTTCCTGGGAATAAGATAAAGGGCGTAAGAATTTGTGGTGACCCTCGTGTGCACCTCAGGTACGAGCTTGGAAATTTCTATGGGGTTGATGTAAACATTGTCATACAAGGGGTCATAGGAGTACACATAACCAATGTCGTAAACCCTGCGGGTGCCGGATTCGGTTACCGATTCTTTCTCATACTCCATATGGTAGATATTGTTCAGGGCCACTTCGCTACCGTCTGAAAGTCTTAGGAGCAGGCGGTCATCCGTATCGAATATGCCGTGGTCGCTACGTTTGGTACTGGTAATGAGTATCGCCAGCACCGTATCCTTGGGAGAAACTTTTGCCCCTAGCGCCATATCGAAATTGCCGAAAAGATGTTTGTCGGACGTCAGGACAAGGCGGCTTCCGTCTTTGTCCCGGGAATTCATTACAAGTCTTAACGGGCTGCAGGATACTGCCAGGGCCATGCACACCGCAATAAAAAACAAATAACGTTTCATAATACAGAAATTATCGTCGAGTTTTACAAATATAATTTATTTTTCTTACTTATAGGTTGTTTGCCGGATTCGCGAAGAATAAGTAAATTCGCAAATGCAAGATTAAGTGACTTGACGTAACCGACGATGAGCGATGAATTTTATATGCGCGAAGCCTTGAAAGAGGCCG
>JAKSKE010000023.1 GCA_024401895.1 Bacteroidales bacterium | reverse complement strand
AACATAGGGCAAAGGTACGCAAAATTCACCTTGCGTCACCCAAGTCACCCAACGCTATTTTCTATGCGGCTGAATTATAGATAGTTACTAAAATCTGAAAAATTAGTTGTCAAAGTCAGGAAAAATAATTCTCTTTGTCTAAGAACAGGTATAGAAAATCAAGAATCTTGAATATTTCAACAAGCTTTTCTTTATAATGATTATGAAAAAAAATAATTAATAACTTTTGTAGAATAATGATGATTATTTTACTTGTTGGTTGTTCGAAAGAACAAACCCAATCAAACTTACATAAAATTTTTTGATTTTATGTAAGTTTGAAGATACTATCAGATTTTGAACCTATTGAGTTCATTTCTCCTTGTGCTCCATATCAAATTACTGAAGGAAGTGAAAGTTTCCATATGGTGCTAGGGACAAATGGTGGCAGTTTTGACGGCTGGTATACAGATATTTTACCAGCATATCTCCATAATGTTAATAGAAAAGATATCGTAAATATTCAACCTAGATAATAAGTGTATGAAAATTGAAAAAATCTTTAAATCATTACTGGTTACAATGATTTTATTTTCTGTCGTTGTTTCTTGCCATAAAGACCAGTCGACGTTCTACATGATTATTCCTGAGAAAGAAGAAATCAGTGGTCAGTCGCAAAATCTGAATATTTTGGTGAAGACAGCTCCTCCCTTTGAAGCGAAGGGAGCAATCGTTTCAGACGCCTGGGTAAGTTATGAAGGGGAAAAATATAAAATGAATAAACGTCCCGGTGGCCAGAATGTCGAGATAGGGACTGTTTCCGGGCCTTGTTTTAAGCTGCTGATTCCCCTTAATGTTGGAAATACGGGGAAACCGCTGGAAATGCAATTCCAGATTGAGGAGAATAATACCGGGAAGACGCGGGAATTTGTGATAGATGTTTTCTTTTCAGCATCTCCGTGCAAAATCACCCAAATGCCAAAATAGCATATTTCCGGTATATTCCGGCCACATCCCTTGGCTCCGGCAATTAAGTCCTTCTAACCCTAATAAAATTTATTTCCGAAGACGGGATAATAGGCCCGGGGGATGTATTCTATGCGGATCTGGGTTTTGTCGAACACTACCGTAATAACGTCCAGGGATATCTCCAGGTCGGCCGGAAGGGTCTTCCTTAGCGGAGA
Organism: Bacteroidales bacterium; assembly: GCA_024401895.1. Classification (GTDB taxonomy): domain Bacteria; phylum Bacteroidota; class Bacteroidia; order Bacteroidales; family UBA932; genus Cryptobacteroides. The sequence continues at coordinate 18,905 of JAKSKE010000023.1, read as the reverse complement.
ATTCAAAAATGCTGCGGCAGCCTTGGACAGATTTTTCTTTTTGGTATAGTTTACGTTGGTTTGGGGCTCCACCATACAAGGAACCGTCCGGGCCTTCACTTCTACGAAATGAAGCCCGGACTTGTCCAGTGAAATAATGTCAACCTCGAGATGAGAGTATCTCCAATTTCTTTTGACTATTGTGTGGCCGTTGTTTACCAAATAGAGACAAGCTTCATCCTCTCCCATCTTCCCCACTTGCCTTGTACTCTTTTTCATAAACTGTTCTATTCGAATTTTACCGGAACAAAGAAATCGGGTCTGTGGAAATTCGGCTTTTCAATAGGAATCGGTTGCCAGCTTACATAATGCGGAACCTTGAGGTCGTCGCCGCACTTGTAAAGATTCATCTTGAATTCCTTCCCTCTGAAACTGTCTATCTCGTGGGCACAGAAAGCCTTTTTATTTATAATGACGGTCAGTGTCCAGGGCTCGCACTTCTTCTCTTCGAAAGGTTCTGTACCCAGCGAAGGGATAGTCTTCACGTATGCCCTCTGAGCCTCGGTAGCACGGGTGGTGTCGGTTCTGTTGCGGCGGCAGGAGTAATCCAGTTTACCTATACAGTTGACCTCGAAATTGTAGTAAAGTCCGTCTCCCGCTTCGGGCGATATAAAACACTCCAGGCAGGAATCCTTGTAAACGGGACCTCCCGGCTCTGAAACACGGGCCTGGGTTCCCTGCTCATTTACGCTATACCTTATATAAATGTTGTCTCCGTCGTGGAACATTGCAAACTTAACGTCGGGGACATAAGATGCAACGTCGGGCCAATTGCACACACAGATACGCTCGTGGGGCAATGTGTCAAAAACCTTATCGAGGGAATCTGTAGAAGAGAGGGCAATAAAAGGTATTACAAACATCATCGGGTTCATTTTTCGGTTTTGATAGCAAGTTTGAGTTCTTCCAGCTGCTCCTGGTCTATAAGAGAAGGAGAATCTATCATTACGTCACGTCCCTGGTTATTCTTGGGGAATGCGATATAATCTCTGATGGTCTCCTGTCCTCCGAACAGAGCGCACAAGCGGTCGAAACCGAACGCAAGGCCTCCGTGAGGCGGCGCTCCGTACTTGAACGCATTTATAATGAAGCCGAACTTATAGTCGGCATCTTCCTTCGAAATTCCAAGAACCTCGAACATACGTTCCTGAACGTCGGCCTGGTGTATTCTAATGCTTCCTCCGCCCAACTCATTTCCGTTCAGGACAAAGTCATAGGCATTTGCGCATACCTTCTCGAGGTCTTCCTTGCGGTTGGAATAGAAATATTCCATATGCTCGGGCTTGGGAGCGGTAAACGGATGGTGCATTGCGTAGAAACGGTTGGTCTCGTCGTCCCATTCCAAAAGCGGGAAGTCCACAATCCAAAGGGGAGCGAAAACCTTGGGGTCTCTGAGTCCCAGACGGTTGCCCATCTCGATACGCAGCACACCCAATTGGGTCTGAGTCTTGCGCTTTGCTCCGCAAAGGCAGAAGATAAGGTCTCCCTGCTTTGCCCCTACAGCCTCGGCAACCTGCGAAAGCTGCTCGGGAGTATAGAATTTGTCAACCGAAGACTTTATTCCTTCCTCTGCAACCCTTATGTAAATAAGGCCCTTGGCTCCAACCTGAGGACGCTTTACCCACTCGGTAAGCTCGTCTATCTGCTTTCTGGTATAGCCTGCGGCCCCGGGAACACAGATTGCACCCACATAGTCGGCAGAATCGAAAACTCCGAACCCGTGGCCCTTGACCAGGGAGCTAATTTCGTGAATTTCCATTCCGAACCTTATATCCGGCTTGTCGGAACCGTAACGGTCCATTGCGTCGTACCAGTTCATTCTGGGTATAGGATTGGGAATATCTACACCCAGGGCATTATGGAACATTGCACGCATCATTCCCTCGAAGGTATTCAGAACATCCTCCTGTTCTACGAACGACATTTCGCAGTCGATTTGCGTAAATTCCGGCTGACGGTCTGCACGAAGGTCCTCGTCGCGGAAGCAGCGCACAATCTGGAAATAGCGGTCATAACCCGCAACCATAAGCAGCTGCTTGAAAGTCTGAGGAGACTGGGGAAGAGCGTAGAACTGTCCCTGATTCATACGTGAGGGAACCACAAAATCGCGGGCACCCTCGGGCGTCGATTTAATAAGGTAAGGTGTCTCCACCTCCATAAATCCCTGTGCATCAAGGTAATTGCGAGCCTCTTGCGCAAGCCTGTGACGAAGAGCCAGAGCCCTCTGCAACGGAGCCCGGCGCAAATCCAGATAACGGTATTTCGCGCGAATGTCTTCTCCTCCGTCAGACACTTCCTCTATAGTGAAAGGAGGGGTCTGGGCCTTGTTGAGCACATTTACAGATTCTACCTTGATTTCTATTTCGCCCGTAGGCAGATTGGCATTCACGCTTTCACGCTTCACAACCTGGCCCACTGCCTGAATCACATATTCACGTCCAAGGTCGGTATCGCCGTCGAGCACGAGCTGGGTGATACCATAGCGGTCACGCAGGTCGATAAAAGTCATACTGCCGAATTTTCTGGTACGCTGTACCCATCCGGCAAGTGTGACTTTTTTCCCTGCATCACCTATGCGGAGTTCTCCGCAGGTATGAGTTCTATACATTTTATTAAAATTAATCTTCTTCTGTTTCCTGAGCAGCGTATTCAGCAAGGAGCTTAGTCTGTACGTCTGCGGGAACAGGCTGGTAGTCTGCAAATTCCATAGAGAAGGTTGCAGATCCTGAAGTGAGCGAGCTCAAGGTTGTAGAGTAACGGTAAAGCTCGGCAAGAGGAACGCGTGCCTTAAGGATTGCAAAACCCTTGTCTGCACCCATATCTCCCAGGATACCGCGGCGGTTCTGAAGATCGCTCATAACGGCTCCCTGATACTCTGAAGGGGTCATAACCTCTACGTTGTAGATAGGCTCGAGAATCTTGGGACCTGCATTGCGGAAAGCTTCCTTGAATGCATTGCGGCCGGCAATGATGAACGCGATTTCCTTTGAATCTACCGGGTGCATCTTTCCGTCATATACGAATACGCGAATGTCGCGTGCATAAGAACCGGTAAGAGGGCCTTCGTTCATCTTCTCCTTAATACCCTTGAGGATGGCAGGCATAAAGCCGAGGTCGATGGCACCACCCACAACGCAGTTGTAGAACTCGAGCTTTCCGCCCCATTCCATTTCTGAAATGTCCTGAGTCTTAACGTTGAGCTGAGTGTCCTTGCCGTCGATCTTGAACTTGGTCACAAGCTCTCCCTCGGCGGGGCAAACGAGAAGGTGAACTTCACCGAACTGACCTGCACCACCGGACTGCTTCTTGTGACGGTACTGCGCGGTTGCGGTCTTGGTAATGGTTTCACGATAGGGAACCTTGGGTGCAAAGAGCTCTACCTCAAGGTTGAACTCGTTGTTGATGAGCCACTTAACAACATTGATATGCTGTTCTCCGTTTCCACTCAGAATAGTCTGACGGAGTTCCTTTGAATATTCTACGTTTACTGTAGGATCCTGAGCTGCAATCTTCTTCAGAGCCTCTCCGAGTTTCTGCTCGTCCTGCTGAACCTTTGCCTTGATTGCGCAACGGTATTTGGGAGCGGGATACTGCACCTTGTCATATTTAAGACCGGAGCCAATGGCGCTGAGGGTAGTGTCGCTCTTTCCGCTCTTAAGTTTTACTGCACAGCCAAAATCACCTGCATTGAGGGTTGTTACAGACTCCTTCTTGAGACCTGCCACTGCATATATTGCAGAAAGGCGCTCCTTGTTGCCGCTAACGGGGTCTTCCATATCCAGACCTGCGGTAACGGTGCCGCTCATTACCTTGAAATAAGAAACCTCTCCAAGGTGGGGCTCAACGGTGCTCTTGTAGATGAACAGAGAAGCGGGGCCGTCTGCCTTGCACTTGGGAGCGGGTGCCACGTTCTTTATGAATTCGAGAATCCTCTTTACACCAATGTCTTTCTTTCCGCTTGTGCAGAATACGGGATAAACGTCTCCGTTCTCAACACCTATTGAAAGACCTCTGCGGATTTCATCCTCGCTGAGAGTTCCCTCTTCGAAGAATTTCTCCATAAGAGCGTCGTCGTACTCGGCGGCCTTCTCTATGAGCTCATTGCGGTACATTTCGGCCTGGTCGGCAAGGTCGGCGGGAATTTCAAGATCTTCGCGGGTACCCTTGTCGTCCTTGAAACGGTACATCTTCATAGTGAGAACGTCCACGAAGCTGTCGAAAGACGTGCCTGCATTTACAGGGAACTGTACGTTGATGAATTTGCCACCCAAAGACTCCTTGAGAGAATTCTGAAGGTTATCCCAATCTGACTTTTCGGCATCCAGCTGGTTAGCTGCAATTATGATGGGAAGTTTGCGGGCCTGGGCAATACGGAGAATGTTTTCGGTTCCTACCTCAACTCCCTGCTGGGCGTTGATAACGAGAATTCCGCATTCACAAACCGTGAGACCGGAGTATGCTCCACCAATAAAGTCGTCGGAACCGGGAGCGTCCAGAATGTTGATCTTCTTGTCCATATACTCTGCATAAAGCGGAGAGGCATAGATGGACCGCTGATTCATTTTCTCGATTTCAGTGTTATCGGAAACGGTGTTCTTGTCTTCAACGCTTCCTCTTCTGTCAATTACCTTGCCTTCATAAAGCATGGCTTCTGCCAATGTGGTTTTTCCCGATTTTGTAGAACCGAGGAGAACCACATTACGGATGTCTTGGGTTTTGTAATCTTTCATCTTATTGTGGTATTATCAAATATTCGTTTTCTGCGTAGCTTGCAAATATAATAAAAAAGGGCTAAAGTTTTCTGCTTGCAGCAATAATTTGATCTCCAGTCATTCCAAGTTCATCCAAAAGCACTTCGTCCAGAGCTGTAGGAGACACCTTCAGCATACGACAGACGGTTTTAAAGGAAAGATGCGGGTTGTACTTTGCAACCCCATTGCCGACGATTCGGGAAAAGCGTTCAAAAGTTTTCATCATAGTTTTCATATTCTTGTCATTTTTGTTCTGCAAAAGTGGTCTTTCGATTCAAAACAAACAAGATTCCCGTGTAGTCCGGGGTGTAGTTTAAGTTGAAATAACGCTTTTTTTAATAAAAAGAAAAGTTATGCTTTTCAATGGCAATTTTTTCTTGTCCTAAACTTTTTTTCCTATAAAATACTTTTGCCTCTGTTAAAACACAGAGATTTATGGATTCGAGTTCAGTTAAGAAAAACATTCTTAAGACAAGAAAGGATTTGGGTCTTACCCAGAAGGAAATGGCCGACAAACTTGGAATTTCAAGAACAGCCTACCGTAATTTGGAAAAGGGAGAGACTAAAGTTTACAGCAACCACATCAGCGCAATGGCCCGGCTTTCGGGCAAGAAAGAGGAAGAACTGGTGCTCGGCTACGTTCCAAAGGAGTCGGAAGAACAGCACCTGAAAGAAATGAACAACCTTGCCACGCAAATGAAAGTTATGCAGGAACAGTACGAAGCCCGAATCCAGGAACTGCTGGCAAAACTGGCCGAAAAAGACGAACTCATAGAATTTCTCAAGAGCAATATAAGGTCTCAGCAAAGTATGCTGGACTATCTAAGCAAATAATTTTACTAAATTTGTGGCTGCAATGCCACACACTCCGCATCTTCACGCATATATGAACGAAGGCCTCACAGAGGCCGGTCTCGACGAAGCCGGTCGCGGCCCGCTCGCCGGTCCGGTCTATGCCGCAGCCGTCATTCTGCCCGCCGACTTTTTCCATCCGCTTTTGAACGATTCCAAGCAGATGACCGGAAAGGCTCGGGATATTCTTAGGGAAGTGATTGAAAAAGAGGCAATTGCCTGGGCGGTGGAGAGCGTCGATGCGCAGGAGATAGATAGCCTGAATATTCTGAACGCGTCCATTGCCGGTATGCAGCGCTGTGTGAGAAAACTCTCGGTAAAGCCCGATTTTCTGCTTGTTGACGGAAACCGGTTCAAGCCTTTCGACGGTTACCGTTATGCCACCGTTGTGCACGGAGACGCGACCTATGCCAGCATTGCGGCGGCATCGGTTCTGGCAAAGACCTACCGGGACGAGTTTATGAAAAAACTCTCGCAGCAGTACCCGCAGTACAAGTGGGACAAGAATATGGGCTACCCCACCGCCGAGCACATTGCCGCAATAAAGGAATTCGGAATCACCCCCTACCACAGGCGCAGTTTCCACCCCAAGGAGCTGGAACCTACCCTGTTTTGAAATACCGTATAGGATATGACAGACAAAAAAGAAATACTTGCCGCCCTGTCTGAAGTCAGGCATCCGGCAAAAGGAGACAAGAATCTCATTGAACTTGAAATGGTTAAAGCGGTGGAGGCCGGCCCCAACGGAATCAAGGTTACGCTCGGTTTCCCCAGGCGCCGCGACCCTCTTGCCGAATATTTGATTGGAGCGGCCCGCGCGGCGCTCATCCGCATTCTTCCGCAAGGTACTCCCGTGCAGGTGGAAAGCATTGTGGTTGACCCGGCCCCCGAGAAGAAGAAATCGACCAAAGACCTCAACCTCGACCAGTTGGAGGGGGTTCGTCACATTATTGGCGTGGCCTCGGGAAAAGGCGGAGTGGGCAAATCTACCGTTGCGGTGAATCTGGCCTGCGCGCTGGCCCGTATGGGATATAAGGTGGGCCTTGCCGATGCCGACGTGTATGGTCCTTCGGTTCCTGTGATGACCGGCACCGAGGGGGTTTCTCCGGCCGTCGAAGGCGAGGAAGGCGCCGAAATCTTTGCCCCGGTAGAAAAGTTCGGGGTTAAATGGATGAGCGTAGGATACTTTGCCGACCGGGGGCAGGCTCTCATCTGGCGGGGTCCTATGGCCTGTTCGGCCCTTAAGCAAATGATTCTTCAGGTCGATTGGGGCGAACTTGACTTCCTGCTTATAGATATGCCTCCCGGAACCGGAGACATTCACATTTCGCTGGTTCAGGAAATACCGGTCGAGGGTGCAGTAATAGTCACCACCCCCCAGACCGTAGCCCTGGCCGACGTCGAGAAAGGGGTCAATATGTTCCGCAACAAGAGTATCGACAAGCCTATTTTCGGCCTGGTAGAGAATATGGCCTGGTTTACTCCGGCCGAACATCCGCAAGAAAAGTACTATATTTTTGGAAACGGAGGGGGTACCGAAATGGCCGCTCAGCTGGGAATCGACATTCTGGGGCAGATTCCCCTGGTTCAAAGCATCCGCGAAGGCGGCGACGAGGGAATTCCCGCCGCCCTTACCGACCGGCCCGACGGGAAAGCTTTCCTGGAACTGGCCCGAACCCTTGCCGACAAACTCGCATAAACGCCGCAAATGGAAGTCAGAGCTAAAAAATCGCTGGGGCAGCATTTCCTCACCGACCAGAAAGTTGCCCAAGCCATAGTGGAGGCTCTCGAAGGGCCCGCCGATGTTTTGGAGATAGGCCCCGGAATGGGGGTTCTCACCCAATATCTGCTTCAGAGACAGGACCTTAACCTTAAGCTGGTGGAACTGGATTCAGAAAGTGTAGAATACCTTCTCACCCATTTCCCCGGAATGCAGGGCAGGCTGGTCGAGGCCGACTACCTGAAACTTAACGTAGGCCTTCTCTTCAAAGGAAACTACAAAATAATAGGCAATTTCCCGTACAACATTTCCTCGCAGATTTTCTTTAAGATTCTGGAAAGCAGAGACCTTATTCCCGAGGTTGTATGTATGATTCAGAAGGAAGTGGCAGACCGTATTGCCGAACCCCCGGGAAGCAAGACCTATGGAATACTGTCGGTGTTCCTGCAAGCCTGGTACGACATTGAATATGTGCTTGGAGTGGGGCCGGGCGCGTTCTGCCCTCCCCCAAAGGTAAAATCGGCGGTGATACGGCTCAGGCGCAACTCCCGAACAACTCTGGGCTGCGACGAAAAGCTTTTCCGTCAAATAGTCAAGATGGCTTTCAACCAGCGCAGGAAAACCCTCAGGAACGCTTTGAAACCTCTGATAAACGAACTGGGGCTTACCGCCGAAAAGACCTCGGCACCGGTATTCGACCTGCGGGCCGAAAAACTCGGTGTCGAAGACTTTGCAGAGCTTACGAGACTTTTTGAAAGCGCGCCCCTGCGAAACAGCTAAAGCCTTGGAATATAGGTTTTTATCTCTATCGACTTTGCAATATCCTCACGGTTGAGGCCGGCCTGAATCATAAGATTCCCCAGCGCCGTTCCCTCGGCCGGGCCGGCCACCACCCTAACTCCGCAGGCATCGGCCGTCAACTGGTTCAAAAGTGCATTCTGCGAACCTCCTCCTATGATATGAAGGGTAGAAAGTGCCTTCCCCGAAAGTTCGCACAGGGTGCCGAAGACATTGGCATATTTCGCCGCGAGAGAATCGTAGATGAGCCTCAACATACCCATATCCGATTCCGGCACCGGAATCCCGTTGGCCTTGCAGTAGGCCGTAATTGCGGCCGGCATATCGGTGGGAGAAGCAAATTCCCTTGCATCTACGTCTATGGTAAGCTCATTTCCGGGAAGCGCCGCGCACTCCCTGGCAATTGAGCCGAAATCGCGGTAGTCTCTGCCTTCCTTTCTCCACTGCGAGAGGCACTGCTCCACCAGCCACATTCCGGTAATATTTTTCAAAAGCCGGATGTTTCCCTTCGCGCCGCCCTCGTTAGTGAAATTGAGGGCCGCCATCTGCCCGTTAATAACCGGCTGAGGGGTCTCAATTCCCATCAGACTCCAGGTTCCCGAACTCAAATAGGCAAAGTCGTCGCCCATTGCGGGAACTGCGGCTACCGCCGATGCGGTGTCGTGACCCGCTACGGCCACTACCTTAACCGGGCCGAGTCCGAATTCGGGCTTCAGTTCGCCCACAACCGTTCCGGGAAGGACTATTTGGGGGAACTGAGCGCGGGACAGGCCGCACAGCTTCAGAATTTGGGAATCGAATTCCTTTTCCACGGGGTTCATCAGCGCGCTGGTGCTGAGTATGGTATATTCGCAAACTTCCTTTCCTGTAAGAAGATAGCTTATTGCGTCGGGCACGAAGAGTATTCTGGCGGCATTGTCCAGCAGGCCTTCTTTGCGCTGGGCAAAAAGCTGGAAGACACTGTTAAAATTCATTATTTGGATTCCGGTACGGGAATACAGCTCTTCGCGGGGCATCTCGGCAAAAAATTCCTCCAGGAGCTCCGGGGTGGTGTAGGGATCCCTGTAAGCTCGGGGCATATGGAGTTCCCCGGCATTGTCTATAATACAGAAATCCACTCCCCAGGTGTCTATGCCTATAGATTCTATCTTTTTACCGGAGGCTTTCGAGAGACCGGCTGCAATCTCGTCGCGAATCTTGAAAATGTCCCAGTAATACTTGCCGTCCTTTTGGACGAGCGGAGTGGGAAACCTGTGCAGAGTCTCCATTTCTATGGTTTTCGACTCATCTACAGCGCAGAGTATGACTCTTCCGCTGGTTGCTCCCAAATCAATTGCTATATATTCCTTTTTCATTATTTAAAGTATTCTATTTCAAATTCAAAACTCCTTGGTTCGGCCTCAATCATTACACTGGGGTCGGGCAGTGCGTGCCAGGAATCTATGCCGCCGAGACCCATCTGCACCAAGTCTATATTGATATGGGTGAGGGAGTCGGGCCTGAGTTCCAGGCTATGGCGCTGGTCTCCCCTGTCGTACCGGCCTCCTCCCGTTATTGTCATATCTATTGCCTGGCGCGAGAAAGGCAAAGCCGATGCGCTGAAAAGCACCGGAGACGTAAAACGGAGGGTTCCTCCGGCAACGTCCATAACGTCGAAGTACCTCAGATCGACGTGCGTACCGCTTTCCTGGGGCCGCACATAACCGTAATGATACTGCTCCTCCACCTTCTGTTCATAAATTCCAACCGAGGCCCCGGCCTTTCTGTCGGCGTAACTTTCCCAGGGCCCCCGGCCGTAGAAGCGAATGGCATCCATACTTCCGTCCACGGCCATTTCGACTCCGAACCTGAACAGACAGGGAAGCCATTTTGTTACGTTGCGCATAGTTTCACAAACGCGCAGATGCCCGTTGGGAAGAATGCTGTAGGTCATTTGAACCTCGGCCATATCGTCAACGTTGTACAGTACCGCTATTCCGTCAGATGTCCGTTCAAAAGAAACGAGCTTGAATTCGGGATACTGCCAGCAGCCCTGCTTCTTATGCAGGTTCGCCCCAATGTCATTTTCGGTTACGGCCCTTCCGAAGCAGGGCATCAGCGGTGTGCGCAGCAACTCCTTTCCGTCTATCCGGATTGAATTCAAAGCTCCCGTTGCACGGTCGAACCCCCATTGCGGATGGGCATTGCTCCGGGGTTTGATTTCCGGCCTGCCGTCCTTTACCGTCAGCTGCTGGTAAGCAATCCGGGTCCCGGCCTCCAGAAGCGGAGTACCTTCGTTTATGAGGTAGCGTACATTCAGGAAGACCTCTCCTTCGAGTTCCGATGCATCGTAGCCAAGTTCGACCGTCCGGCTTTCCTGCGGCGCAACGTCAATAGAGTTGAGCACTCCCGACTTCACTGCCCGTCCATCCTGCAGCAAGGTCCATTCAAGCCTGATTCCATTCAGCGGAACAAAGAAATTCTCGTTGAAAACCTCCAGCTTTCCGGCAACGGCGTCGGCGGTCACGGTCCAAATATTCTGATACTGGTACCGGACTTCGTAGGCGTGCGGGTGGAAACTGCGGTCGGAGGCTATTATTCCGTTGCAGTTAAAAGAGTTGTCCGACGCGTCGTAGTCGTTGAAGTCGCCGCCGAAGGCATATATGTAACCGTTGACGCTTTTATTGGACGGCCACTTTATGGCCTGGTCGGCAAAGTCCCAGATAAAGCCTCCCTGGTATCCCGGATACTTGCGAATCAACTCCCAGTAACGCTCCAGACTTCCCATAGAGTTCCCCATTGCGTGGGCATACTCGCATTGAATGAAGGGTTTATCTCCGTTCCGGGCATACTGTTCGGAATCTTCATACGACAGGTACATAGGACAGTAGATATCGGTGCCGTTCCCCTTCTGGGCCCTTTCATACTGCACCGGACGGGAATCGTCCTCTTTCTTCAGCCATTTGTAGCAATCCATAAAATTGGGGCCCATTCCACCCTCATTTCCAAGGCTCCAAACAATGATGCAGGGATGATTGAAATCTCTCTGCACCATTCTCTGCACCCTCTGCAGGTGAGCCTGGGCGTAATCGCGTTCCTTGGCCAGAGTGGTTATGGTATAGCCCATTCCGTGAGACTCATTGTTTGCCTCATCTACGACATAAAAGCCGTAGCGGTCGCAAAGGGCCAGAAAACGCGGGTCATTAGGATAGTGCGATGTTCGTATTGCATTAATATTCAACTGCTTCATTATTTTCAGGTCTCTCAGCATCTCGCTCTCGCTAACAACGTAACCTCCAATGGGGCTGAGTTCGTGCCGGTCCGTTCCCTTAATGAGAACCGGGCATCCGTTGACCAAAAGCTGTTTTCCCTTAATCTCTACGGTCCTGAACCCGAAATCCAGGTCTGCGCTTTCCAAAAGTTCGTCTCCTTTCCCAAAGGCCTTGACGGTAAGATGATACAGATTCGGGGTCTCTGCACTCCAAAGGCGCGCATTTTCCAAAATTCCGTCGGAGTGAACCTCAACCCCGTCAATATAGTATTTCAGCTTCTCGACCCTACCTCTTTTCTTAACTTCGAAACTGTATTTTCCGGTGGCATCGGCGTGGACCCTGATATCCTCTATTCCCGACTTCGGGCGGGCGCTCAGATACGATTCCCTGGCAATACCGGTAAACCTCCAGAAATCCTGATCCTCCAGGTATGTTCCATCGCACCAACGGCGCACCGTAAGACGTATTTCGGAGTCCTTGCCGGGAGTTACGAAGCCGGTAATATCGAAGCAGGCGGCAAGCTTACTGTCTTCGCTGTATCCAACCTGCACCCCGTCAATCTCTACCAGCACGCAACTGGTAACACTGCCCAGGGTAAGAAAGATATTCTGGCCTTCCCAGGCCGATGGTATATTGAACGTTCTGGAATACACGCCTGTCCAGTTATGCGCCTCGGGGGCAGTTCCCGGAGTGTTGAGGGCGTGTCCTCGCCAGGCATAGCCAATGTTCACGTAGAGGGGGTCGCCGCATCCGTTAAGTTCCCACATTCCCGGAACAGGCATTTTTCTCCAATCTTCGTCGTTGAACTTGAAATCCCACTCTCCGTGAAGGGAAACCCTGTGCTCGTGAGCATCGAAAGTGGTGCTCATAGGGTAACGGTTCATTTCATTGACCGAAGGAGTCTTCCACGGCAGTACAGTGACAGCCAGAGCAATAAAAAGGGAAGCAAAATTCATTTCAGTTTGATCTTATTGTGCGAAGATAGTGAGAATTACTTTCTCCTCAAGTGAAATCAAACTGCTTTTTCTGCAAGATAATTTACAACGGTTCCTCTTGAAACGTCCAGCCTTCTGGCGATTTCCGATTTTGTGAGACCTTCGGCAACCAGTTTTTCCAGCAGCTCGGTCTTACCGTAGAGAACATTCTTTTCCGGAGCCTTCTTCCTGCCTGCGGGACGTCCGAACTGCTTGCCGTCGGCCTTGGCCTTGTTCAGAGCCTCGTTGCTGCGCTCGCTGCGAATGTTCTGGGCAATGTTCTGTACGAGTTCCAATGATTTGAGGATATCCCGGCTCACAATTCCGGTGTCGAGGCAGAATACCTCTGCGCCTTTAGAGTAGATGGTCTGCAGCACGGTCATAAGCATTTTTATGCTTCTGCCAAGGCGCGTGAGATGCGTCGCCACCACCACGTCCCCGCAACGGACAGGCCGCAGCAGCCTGGCAATTTGCGCTTTGGATACCCTTTCCGAAAAGTTCTCGGTGAGAATGTCATATTCCTTAATGCCACCTTCCCTACACCAACCCTCCAGCGCCTCACGCTCCTTTCGGAGTGAGGTCTCGGAGGGTTGATATGAAAGGTAGAGGTGGTGCATCTTTTGGGGCTTTTCTATGCGTCCATCGGGGGATTTTTTGCCTCAAACTCCCCCGAATCGACGATTTTCCTTGCTCACGGGGGAATTTAGTAGGAAAAATCCCCCATCATCAAAAGTCAGGTAGGTCCTATGGCTTCATTTCGCCTCACACGAAGGACCTTCATTCAGCGTTCTATCGAAGTGAGTCCTCAGAGGGCTGGTATGAGAGGTAGAGGTGGTGCATAGAGACAATCCACCCGTCCATGGCGGACGGGTGGGAAGAGATATTATTCTGTATATTTGTATAAAGTTGCAGTTGTATAATTGCTATTTGACTTGTAAAATCTAATATAAGACCCATTTTGATACAAGTACCGCTTATTATTAGCAGAATCCGTTCCTGAAATACCGTTTGATGCTGATATATTATCGAAATAGAACGGGCTTTGGAGACCAGCAGCCTGATTTGAATTGGCATTGCAACTTAGATATGTACCTGCAGGCAACTTTATTGAATAACCTGTTTCTCCCGATTTAGTTTCAAACACTACTTCTGCAGCAGCTATTGCCGCTGTATAGGCAATAGTATTATTTGAAACAGTAAGATTGTCTACAGTCGCGACTAAGTCTTTTGAATTCATAGTGGCGTGGGCCGAAGTTCCGAATACAATCAAATATCTACCAGCACTTATTTGAGAATCTTCCGTAACTTTAACATACCTGGGATTCGATGTTCCACCACCGGCCTCTTTAATGGTAAGCGTATAACTTGCAGATGCCTCTTTGTATTCGGGTGTTTCTGCGGCTGTGGCGGTAATGGTTGCAGTACCGATTTTTTTGATTTTTACATGCCCTGCGGCATTTACTTCAACCACATCTGTTCCGTCAGTAACAGAGTATGATATTTCTCCGTTTCCGACCGTCAAAGAAGCTCTCTGAATGTCATAGTATGTCTCTCCTATCTCATAATCTTCACCCAAAGTAATTGTCTTGCTCTTTTCGGTAAACGAAATGGCCTGTGCAGATTTCGGAGCACCAACAACGAGTTCGAAATCATCGATTCTAGCATTACCACTCTCTGTGTTTGTAATGACTATTTCGAAAGAATCCGTATTGTCTGGAACAATAATTATCCATTCAGTGTCTTTGTCTTCCTCTGACTTGCTGACAGAAGTTGCACCGTCTACTGAAACCGAAAGATTTTGGGGATTATTTGATTTATATGTCAATGTGAATTTTGTTGCATTTCCTGTAGGGATACCTGAAACAGTCAGAGCACCATTATTTTTAGAGATGAGCAACTCAGGTGCAGTTCCTCCTGCAAGGGCAGCATCATACAATTTTGTTTCAGATCCACCATCTGTATATGTGTATTCAACTTCGGCATCACCAAAAACCGTCTTCTCATTATCTCCCCAAGATTCACTCCAGAGTATTGTTCCATCTGCGGCAGTAGGATTCGGTTCAAACTGAACGTTGATGGTAACTGCACTTTCAGGCATTGTGAATTCATATTGGCCATCTTCGAGGGCTTGAGTGCCAGTCAAACCTGTAACGCTGAATGCTTCGACGTGGTTCTTGAGTTCAGGAGTTACAGTTACAACAACTGTAGCTCCAGCTTTAGTTTCTGTGACATTGGATTCGCCGTTTACAGTAAATGAAACTGTTCCGTTCCCGGTTCCTGTCTTGCTTACATTGATTCCATATTCTGTACTGGAAGCAACGGTTACGTCATATGTGGTCGTCTTAGTGATGTAGTTTTCGGTGTATGAAACAGTAATTTTATGCGGGCCAACAGTAGAAGCATATCCCGTGAATTCAGCAGCCTCTGTCACATTGGTGTTCTCCTTATTTCCGCGGTAGGATGCTGTTACAACAGCATTGCCCTTACTGAAATCATTACCTTCATCAAATACCGTCTTTGCTCCTGTGACTTCGATGGATTTTAGAACATAGTCATATCCGTTGACCTTTACAAGTTGATTATTGGACTTCATCTCCTTAGTGCTTTCATAAAGAGTAAGCTTTCCTTTGACAACTACTTTTTGCTCAACGGCAATATCTCCTACTGAAGAGAACGTTTTTCCGCCGAAATCAAGTCCGCCGTATATAAGCAAACTCTTGGTATCATCACCAATTACATATTCTATACTTCCATACTTTTCGCTGAAAGATTTAATCTCCTTGATGGGTCCTGTGACATAAACTTCATCGCTCTCGGCGTCCGCATCAAGAGTTTCAATCTTTAGGAGTGCGTCAGCAACGGTATAAGGACTATCAATAGTACCGGCACCAGTGTATGAAGGGATAACGCCATTCTGGTTTACCTTTACTTCCTTTTGATCTGAGCCAATAGTAATGGTGATTGTGCCCTGACGCGCTTTGTATGACGTATTCTCTGAGACGGTATAGGTTACAGTATTTCCATTTACGGATGCCGCTGTCACAATATCGCCATCAGGAGTTGCAGTTGGAGTACCTATAATATTTACAACGCTGAAATTGAATGTTGCGCCGTTAACACCTGCAGCAGGCACATCAGAAATATCATTAGCATTGATTGCGGAAGGAGCATCACCTTCATATGATATTTCAACCTTATCAACCATTAGACGCCCTGCATTGTTGCCGATTTTGAACTCGTTCTTGTCTGCAACTTTGGTAAAGGTGAATGTATTTGCATTTGTAAAATGGCTTGCATCATAATCTGCATCGTTGGAGTTTTTCACTTCCGGATTAGCGGGAGTCTCTGAGTTTTCGTCGTCATTGTATGTTACTAATAGCTTTGCTGCATCGTCTCCATTCCAGATTGCAGCGTAAACTTTAACCGTGAATTCCACTCCTGCGGGAATGTTATTAAGAATGGTCGAACTCTGCACATAACCTGTAGCAGAAGATGAACCGAAACGAAGGCTATTCTGATTCGCATATACTTTACCACCGAATGTCCATGTATGATCCCATTTTGATGCAATCTTTTCAGACAAAGCTGCTCCTCCGTATTTTAAACTCGTAGTTTCATCGGAATTGAAATTTTCCGTAATTTTTATACTTGCCTGCTTCTTCAGCCCCACACTATACCCCTTCACATTACCGGCTTCAGTCGTAAGTGTTTTGTCGAACTTCTTGAGATACGAATCCGTGCCTATCTTGGCATCAACCGTAAGAATAGCTCCCTCTACAGGAATTGCCATATAATAGAGCGTAAGCTTTCCATTAGCAGGAATTTCCTCATTGACTGTAAGTTCAATGGAGTACCCCAACGATTCCTCTGACCAGTCATTGCCAACAATTTTTCCGGAAATGGGTTTATCTGATGTAATTTTAACGGTAGAGAGAGTTTCGCCTACGGGAAGATCAAGAAGATTCATCTTGTTTACCGCAACAGCTCTTCTGAACTGGAACTCTATTCCTTCGGCAGCTGTAGCTGTGATAGGTTTTGCCACAAGGACATCGGCTTCCTCGTCATAGGAATTTTCATCTACTCTAGGAGTCTGATTGCCAACCACACCGTTAAGAACAGCTGTATACTCTTTAGCATCATCAGTAGGTTCACCTTCAAATGTGGCGTAAATGACAAGGCTCGCAGCAGAAATTGAGCTATTTTCAGTATCGATAGTACCTTCTACACCGTTTTCATATACGGTAAGACGGTTAAGGTCTTCATCTGTCCAAGTGTATGTAACAGCTTTAGATTCCGGATTAATATCCATATCGGTCTTGGTCTCAGGCACACCAGAAGTAAACTTCACAGTATGGGTCGGGCCCTTTGGAGTCTCAGGCACAAGCTCGGAATTTGCACATGATGAAATTGCAAGAGCGGCAAAGATAAAAGCCGCAAAAGATTTAAGTACATTTTTCATAACTTTCCCCCTTTACTTACATACGTTCATCTTCATCATCATCATCATAAAAGCCAACATGTCCTGCCTGACCAGGGTCTCCGAATCCAGGGCTCATACACATCACTCTTCTCGCTTTAATTTGTGCGACTTTGATAGCTGGGGACACATAGGTTCCCAGCTCAATAGAATTGTTTTTAATCATAGCTATTGAATTTTTTGAGATTATTTGCACAAACGAAAAAAGCCGCACCCGGTGTGGATGCAGCAAGTGCGGGATTGCCCCCGTAAACGTCTGACTGTGAGTTACATTTTACCCCCCCCCTGGTTGTCCTTATGGCCTGCCGGGCAGACAGGCTCTAAGGTGAGGGTGTAACTTGTGTGGAACATAACCTCACAAAGGTAGTGAAAATCCAAAAACTTACAAATATGGCGTACGTATTTCTTTGAAGAATATCAGTAGATACCTACACTCTCTAGACCTGGTCGGCGGCTGGATTAATGTATTATGTGGGCCTCACGGCGGTGAGGCATTTTTCATAATTACGATAATTTAAGTTTTTCGCAAGCTACGAAACTTTTCAAAGATCTGAAGTCCACGATGTCGAAGAAAAGACATTTCGCGGAGAGAAATATACTGTGAATGTCCGTTATTACCAGTGCGAAGACACTGGTGAACAGTTTACTACAACTGAGCAAGATAAATCAACTCAAGAACTATGAAGACGGCCAAGTCCCGTCTGAATCCAATGGTAAGATGCTACGGATTGTATCAAATCCTCTTACGATGATGGCCCTTCTTGAAATCAGTCGAAATGAATTCCAGGAATCAGAGTATGATCGTGTAAAGGGGAAGATTGCCCTTAATTACTTCGAGCAGAACAGAAAACTCGGTATAATTTGATGCGTAAGGCGTTCATTCCAAAATCATCCGTCTGCACAAATGATTTTCGTACAAACGCGAATGATTTGCGTCTGTACAACATTCACTCGTATGTATAAATGACAGTAACGTGCCCACAAAATGACAGGGCTGTCCTCAAAGAGCAAGGACAATCGCCGGATCGATGTCGAGCTTCTTGGAAATCATTCGAGCCTGATTATACGTCGGCGTCTTCTTCCCGCCAATGATATCGCACAACCTCGGAGCGGACATTCCCAACAGGGATGCGAGCTCTTTCTGTGAATACTTGCGTTCATTCATCCTCTCCACAATGGTATTCGACAATGAAGGTGTCTGAATAGGATAATGCTCCTGTTCATATTCCTCTACCATCGCCGAAAGGACGTCAAGCTCTAGCAGCCGCTTGTCGTCTTTCGGAGTATTTTCATCAGTGGCAAAGAAAAGTTCGTCAATCCTTGCCATAATAGCATCATACTGCTTTCTGTCCTTTATCTGTGCCATAAACTAAATGTTTGAAACGTCAATTTTCATATACTCGTCGTGTGTCCCAACAAAACGGATGTAAACTAATTTCGGAGTGAACTTTACTGCGACCACCAGCCGATAATTATTACCCTTTATGTTGAACACATAATGCTGATTCCCGACATAATCAACAGAGTTGAAATCCGCCCGCATATCATTGAACGATTCCCACTCCGCTTTGCTCACCTTTAAATACCATTCGCTCAATGGCTGTTGAGTTTCGGGATGTCTTTCCCAATACTCACGAAGACGGTTGATAGAAATAATTCTCATGCTGCAAATATACTAAATTATTCTAATTGAAATATTATTATTAAATAAATAATTGACGTCTAGTTCACGATCACCAGCAAAACCCTGTGTTTGAGTAGATGAAAAGGTTTGGTTCTGCAATTGGATAAGATTTGGCGTTTTTCTATCCAGTCACTTCATCTACGCTTCGCCCGTCGGGACTTTGTAGCCAGACTCGTCAACTACAATTTGCTGCCGCAAATCAATTCCTCGCTAGGCTGCAAAGTCCCGTCCACAACAGAGGGCCCTGGAAGGGCTTCGGTAAGGGGGTGTTGTGTACGACCCCCTCAAAATACCCTGCCGGTACACGGGCACCACCATTCCACGCAACTCTGAGCGTGCCAGCCGTGGACGGGATTTAA